>CAYVUX010000023.1:15224-16355 GCA_964455075.1 uncultured Desulfobacteraceae bacterium
TGGGTCAGCATGACCAGCTTGGGCTCTCCGGTGGTCCCGGAGGTCATGAGCATCAGGGCGACCTCGTCCGGATTTCCTTCCCAAAGCTCCCGGAGATACAGGTCCGGTTGCTCCTTTTCCAGCTCTTCCCCCAGATCCAACAGCTGGCTGTAGCTGATTAACCAGGGGTCGTCCCCATAGGTTCTCATTCCCGTGGGATCGATGTAAATAATCCCCCGCACATGGGAAAGTTCTTCCCGGCAGGCGAGGAGTTTGTCCACCTGTTCTTGATCTTGCGCGAAGACGTAGGCGGCCCGAAATCTGCTGAGGCCCTTGGCCAGTTCCTTGGACACCGCGGAGGTAAACAGAGGAACCGTGACCGCTCCCACCGATTGAGCACCCAACTCGGAGAAAAGCCATTCCGGGTGGTTATCCAGGATAAGGCCCACGTTTTCCCCCCGTTTCAATCCCAGGGAGAGGAGGCCCAGCCCCGTGAACTTCACATACCGGAAGTAGTCTTCCCAGTTGAAGGTCTGCCAGATGCCGTATGCCTTTTCCCGGATGGCGGTCCAATCGGCGCCCAGGCGTTCGGACTGCTTTGCCAGGATCTGCGGGAAGGTATACTGCTCCAGCGAGGACAATGCCTCCTCACTTATCCGATTGATTTTACCGTTGCTTTTGCCCATTTTTCCCTGTTTCATGGACGAGACACGGCCCCTCTCTCAGAGCCGGCTGCCTTGTCAGAGATGCGGTTGATGTGCCCCGTGAGGTTCGCTGAGACTTTTAAACAACCCCTCTTTTTCTGCACACCCCAACGGGTGACACAGGCCCAGCCTTCGGGTGGACATCCATGATGTTCAAAACCCCCGTCTTCGCCGAGAATGGACCCGTCCTGCCTCAAGCCCCGGAAAGGGGCCTAATCTTGACAGTCTTATAAAAAGTCCCCTGAGCGTCATGCCGGCCTGTCCCGTGCTGTTCGTGGGGACTTGATAAGCCCGCCCCGTACTCGATACGGGGGCATCCAGTTGGAATTACTGGATGTCGGCGTCTCTCCTGGATCCCGGATCGGAGTCCGGGACAGGCCCCGATCCGGGATTTCAGCCTGTGTCGCAGTTCGTCATCCCGGCCAAGTCCCGTGAAACGGGACGCGAG
>CAYVUX010000024.1:0-16255 GCA_964455075.1 uncultured Desulfobacteraceae bacterium
CTTGGCTAAGATGATGATCCAAGCAATACAAAGGGACTCCGATGAAGGATTAATGGAAACCGGCGAAGATCACGATCTCAATTGGGCCAAGCGCGAGATAGTATCTCATTGCATTTACGGCGTGGACATAAATGAACTCTCGGTGGAGCTGGCCAAGCTTTCCCTCTGGTTGGTTACCCTCAACAAGAACAAGCCGTTAAACTTCTTGAATCACCGCCTCAAGCGCGGGAATAGCTTGATCTGGACCCGATTCAAGGAAATCTCCTGGCATCCTTTGGCAAAGGAAAATCTCAAACATCTTTACTCCAGCATCGAGCCTCCCAAGGGATACTTGGAAATACTGGGGGAAAAAGTGGAAGAGATTGATTCCCTCCGTGATCAAACCTTCGAAGAAGTGAGAAAGAAGGCGGGTACTTTTATACAGGGAGGGACTCAAATTGAGGGGAGCCGGACAGACTCATCCCTTTGAACCCGTGTCGTCCTTAAACATCAGGGTACTGCGGGTCGACATATAGGTAATGATCAGACCCGCCTTCGCCATAGGCTACGCCGGGCGGACTCGGAAGCTGAGAATCCGTGTAGTCGATATGGCGTTCCGGAGCCGTTGGAATATTCATTGGAAAACCCATCACATGCTCGAAGAACCGCCCGGATCTGTTTTTCATATCATATTTCTCCGCAACACTATTTTGACCTATTACAAAGATCGTTTAAAAGAAATAATATTTCAAAACGTTTATTCCAAGCTTCTCTCAAACGGTTATCTCATCATCGGTTCGCATGAAAAGCTTCCGTATCAACCGGCGGATCTCCTACCCTTCAGGAATTTTTCCTATATATTTAGAAAGTTGCCCGAGAGCACCGCTGTTGAGTAGTATCCACACAGAAGCTCGATATTCAGCTCAGGCTTCTATGGAAATTGTCATGCATGGTGAGTATGGGATTATATTTCAGATTTTTCAAGCCTATACCGTTCATCATGCATCAGCACTGTTTTAAATGCCCTGATAACATCCGGATGAAAACGGCTGCCGGACTCTTTTTCGATCTCCTCATAGGCTTTCCATGGCGGCTGACCGGCTCTATACGGACGGTCCGTGACAATGGCATCATACGCATCCGCAACAGCAATAATACTCGCGCCAATAGGAAACGTCTGGCCATCTTCGGATGAGAATTTATTGGAATCAAAATAATAAGTATGGTGAGCCAACACAATAGGGACAGCCTCTTTTAGCACCCCGCTGACCGGCCCCAAAAGCGCTGCGCCTTTCTCAGGATGCAGGTTGATGATTTTTCTCTCGGATTCTGTCAGATTGGCGGCTTTATTGACAATGTCCATGCTGATCTCCGTCTTACCGATATCATGCAAAAGCGCGGCGGCTTTGATCGTTTCTACTTCATTTGCGGATAATTGCATGGCCTTTGCAATGTCCTCGGCCAGATACGCCACCCGAACCGAATGTCCCTTGGTGTACCGGTCCGTTGATTCGAGATATTTTAACAGTATTTCCAAAACGCCGATATACGCGGTCTTTAAATCCTTAATCCTTTTTTCTTTTTCCTCATACAAATAGCCCAATGCCGCGCTGGTGAGGATTAAAAAAGAACACCACGCGAGAAGGCTGACAGCTGTATACAGTTTTTCCGTCTCAGACTTAAAAAAAGATTCCGGAAAAAGGGTGACGAACAGAGCAATAAAGAGAATACACAAAATAGCCGTCAACACGGCCATCCGCTTTCCCAAATAATAGCCCGCGATAATAATCGGCAGGTAGAAAAAGTTTAAAAATCCAATTTTATATGGGATGAAATAGGTGATGTATACAATGATAAGCAGTATGGACAGGACAATAAGCTTTTCGAAATGCCTAAGAAAAAACGACTTTAGCGTTCTCATATCCGCCAATTCCTTAAAAAGAAAATTGCCGTCAAAGACCGATAGAAAAAAGTTATAAGGACGAATCGCTATCAGGATTCCGGCTGATCTTCATTTTCAGTTTCATCTTCAGCATTTTCATCTTCTATGGCAAACTGTACGGCGAACTTCCCCTCAGGCAGCACCCTGACAATTTCACCTTTCATCTTCACCTGCTCCTCAGAGTCAGGAAGCGCAAAAGACAGGGTAAGTTTCTGCCCCACGGAAAAAGATCCTATGGTTTCTATGAGCATACCATGGTCACTGATGTTTTGAATAAACCCTCTATAGACCTGATATTTGGTCGCGAAGTCGACATCTTTGAAATAGTCGACCCGTACCGACCGTTTTTTTCTTTGGCATATTTGGCCTCGAGTTTTTTAATAAGTTTCCGGCGCTCCTGGACCGGCATTTCAGAAATTAACTCAATTAGATGCGCATCTGACGACGATAATCGCTGATTGTCTCTCTTTTTTTTGTCATCATCCATTTTCAGACCTTTGGGTCATGTGAAAAATAAAGTTGGGAATGACAAGGTGATTACATGAAATGTATAGAGATAATGCCTTATTGTCAAATAAAAGCTGATTTTTAAGGTTCTTCCCCGATGGCCAGATCGAATCGGAGTGAGCTCCCTATTCGGAAAAAGCATCTTGCCATTTGCTTTCAAATGTCCTACATTGTGGGCATCCATGTTTGGATTTTCCCGGCAAAGCCGCCCATTCATCTCTCGAAGGAGGCCCATGCGAATGAAGCGGAAAAGACTCGGACTGTATCTGCTCATCCCACTTGGTGTTGCAGGATTCTTTGCACCCTTTCAAGCCGGCGCAGACCTCATCGACAAAAGACAAGTCGATCTTTACGCGGAAAAACTCGGGGTCGCCCCGGACATGGATACCTTTTGCCAGGACTCGGACGAGGGGGCAACCCGCTTTTCCGCGGACGTGACAACGCCCTGCAAATTGGCCGACTTGGGCTTTAAAGGACTCCGGAAAGGAGATCGCGTCGAAATTATCAGCATGCAGAACGGCACGTGGAAGGTAAAGAGCCTTTCCTCGGGAAGAGAATCGACCTTTCCGCTCGAACTCGGGTGGGACAAGGAGGGTTGAGACTGATCAGGCTGATCCGGTCGGATCCACCCTGAAGGCGAGACTTTAAAAAGTCATTGACGATCTGAGGGCTTGTGTTCTTTTTCATTGCCGGCATTCAACCCAAGACCATCGACCTGGGCGAACAACCGCGGATGTGTCCCGCCTGCGGTCTCGCCAGGGCAAAGAGAAAACGGGTTGACCATTACCTGAGCCTGTTTTTTCTGCCCTTGTTCCCCGTGAAAAAGGGCGCGCCGTTCCTTGCCTGCGAAGCCTGCGGCCGAACCTTCCCCGATCAACAGGGCGGGGGATACCCCGGCATGCTCAGCAAACCCCGCACTTGCCCGGACTGCGGCGGAGTCATTGAGACGGACTTCCGGTTCTGCCCTTTTTGTGGACGCGCCCTTTGAGCACGCAGGGCCTCCCTGCCCGGTTTCCCTTCCTATCCTCCCCCATGAACTTCCAACCGCTGGGAGCCGAGGGTTTACCGCAAGAATTGCAGCCAGCAATTCCATTGACCAGGCGAGACAACTTTTTTATAATTTGGCTCGTTTGCGGAAATTTCCAAACTCAGTCGGATCAAGGATCGGGGGCTGTCGGTCTGGAAGCTCGCGCATTCCTCGGTGGTCCCGTGGTCCACGTGCAGCCGGACCCGGAGGAGGGAGAATCGCTCCAGGCGACACCTCATTCATGCAAGAGAGACCATGCGGAATTGGGGAATGCAGTCGCTGCACGACCGGACTCCGGGAAACCCATGAGCAACCTGCCCGGGTTCATGTGTCCGGACCGGTGCCAACATCGAGAGAACACAGGCTCACAATTAACCAGGAGGAAAAAGGAGGCGGAACATGAGAAGAAAGGTAACCGTGATCGGATCCGGTCATGTAGGCGCCACCGCGGCCATGCGCATCGCAGAAAAGGAGTTGGCCGACGTCGTCCTAGTGGATGTCCTTGACGGGGTCCCTGCAGGGAAAGCCCTGGATTTGGCAGAGGCGGCTCCTATTGAAAAACACGACTCCAAGATCGTCGGAGTGACCTCGGACTACCGTGAGGCGGAGGGTTCGGATATCGTAATCATCACTGCAGGAGTTCCCAGAAAACCCGGGATGAGCCGGGACGATCTGTTGTCCACAAATATGGGGATCATGCGATCCGTCACCAAAGAAGTCGCCTCTGCGGCCCCCCATTCCATCCTGATCATTGTGAGCAATCCTCTTGATGCCATGTGTCATGTGGCCTACGAAACCAGCGGATTTTCCAAAAACAGGGTTCTCGGAATGGCCGGGGTTTTGGACTCGGCCCGGTTTCGCACCTTCATCTCCATGGAATTGAATGTCTCCGTTGAAAACACCCACGCGTTCGTTCTGGGGGGACACGGAGACACCATGGTTCCTCTTGCTCGATACTCCACCGTGGCAGGGATCCCGATCACCGAACTGATGTCCCGCGAGAGAATCGAGGACCTGATCAAAAGGACCAGAAACGGCGGAGCCGAGATTGTGAGCCTCCTCAAAACGGGAAGCGCGTACTATGCCCCCGCTTCCGCTGCTGTGGAGATGGCTGCCGCCATACTCCAAGACAAAAAGAAGATCCTCCCTTGCGCAGCGTATCTCGAGGGCGAATACGGAATTCGAGACCTGTTTATCGGTGTGCCGGTCAAACTCGGAAAAGGCGGGATAGAGGAAGTCATCGAAATTCAGCTCACCGAAGACGAGCAGCAGGAGCTCAACCGTTCAGCCGAAGCGGTGAGAACCCTGGTAAAGGACATGAAAAGACTGGCCCAGTAGGGCTCTGTCGATCCCCATTCTGGGCTGCGCCGCGTCCGGATGAAACAGACCCCAGGGTATCCCCTTCCCTGAGCCGGGAAAAACGAAACTCAGCAAGGGGGCGCACGAATTGGAAGAAACCGCTCTCTTGGAACATCTTGAGGCGCTCGCTGAATCCCTGGGCGTCCGAGTCCGATACGACATTCTGCCGGAAGAGGTGGGCTTTGCCTCCGGCGGGCTCTGCCGCTTGAAAGGCCGGCACGTGGTTATCATCAATAAGAAGGCCTCCGGGGCCGAAAAAATACGCACCCTGTCCCGAGCCCTCAGGCGATTCGATTTGGACGCGATCTATCTCAAACCCGCGGTACGGGAACTCCTTGAGGGAAAAGAACCGCGGTCCGAGTAGTGCATGTTTTCGGGGCCGACACTCAAGGGCCCAGCGTATCCCAGGCTTCCACGTCCATATCGGGCGGGGGTGCCCCATCCATACCGATTTCCCCGGCTGCCTCCGAGATCTCCTTGAAAAGCCGGCCCGGCGTGGTAAGCAGGCGCCCGAATAGACCCGAGACTCCCTTTCCAAGGCCTTTCAGGGGAACATGCCTCACCGAGGGTTCGGAAACCGGCCCCTCCACGTGAAAAATATAGACCAGAAAGGCCTTGTCTTCACCGGTCAAGATATGACCCGCGATGGGGATCCTGCTTATCAACGAATCGATGGATCCCAGGGGCTGGGCCCCCACTTCCGCGTTTACCCGGCCGTTGCGTAGATCCACGTTTCCCTTGACAACGGCATTGAAAACAGGACTTTTCATGACCAGGGGGTCCGTCGCGAGCACCCCTTGGTCCAAACGGATGTGCCCTTCTATGCTCTCGTAATAAAGCCCTTCTTTTGATAGGTCCTCCGGAATGCCCTTGTATATCTTCTGGAGACTCATGAAGTCCAATATCTTGATCAGGGTGTGCGAACGAAGGATCTTCCCTCTCTCAAGCGAAACGTTGGCCCTGCCTTGGAGGCTGGAGATCAGGTCTTCTTTAGCGGCTCCCCGCATATAGAGAACACCCTCCAGAAACATGGGGCCTGTCAACTGGAGATCCTCCATTCCTAGAAACATCAGGAACTCGTCAACCGGCTGTTCTTTGAGACGAAAGTATACGGTATAAAGGCGGTCCCCCCTCTTGCCAGCCCCGATTTGTCCCCTTACATTGACGTAACCGTGGCGGACCTTCATCCTCAGTCGCTCAATATCCAGCCTTCCCTGATGAATTCGGCAGGCGGCACTGACCGGCCCGAAACGAGTCCCCACCCCTTCCACCTCGCCCGCATCAAAATTGATTCCCAGGTCCGTGTTTCCCATACCGGTTATGGCGGCGGGCGGCCCCTGGAACGGGAATGCGGTTTCCCTTTCGGGCAGCACGTCGGAAAGAATCAGCCGTTCGGATTCCGCAGTCAGCCCCCCTTTCACCCGATCCCATCCCTCCAAACTCCCCTTCACCCGAAAGTCACTCTTCCCCACCAACACCGCCGAATTCCGTATATGGAGCCCGTCTTGAGACAGGTCCAGTTCAAAATTCAAATCGCGGATCGGGGACGGCAGGGCTTCCGCTGCCACACCAATATCTTGGCCGACAACCTTTCCGCTGAACACAGAAGAAGCGCCGCCTTTCAAAAAGACCTCGAGGGTGCCTCTGCATGAAATCTCCCCGTGTTCAAAGTCGACGGACCGGCCGAGCCCGAACCCCAGGTCCTTCATGCGGAGCCCGGGGCCGGAGATCTCCCCGCGAACCGGGTAGCCCTCTGAAAGGGCCAAGGTTCCCTCAAAAGATATTCGGGAACGACCCAGTCGGCACGAGACCTCCCGAAAGCGAATCTCCTTGCCTGCATGCACGTCCCCTTTTAAAACGAGCCTCGCCATGTTCCCGGGGGGAGCGATCGAGACGAACTTTGATTGCATGGACATGCCCTCCAGGTTCATCTCGGCCCTGTATGACCAGGACTCGGGACTGCCGGACACAGAAAGATTCAGAGGCACAGGATCTTCCGCCACGGCAGGAAAAGCGAAGTTCGGGAACCACGCGTGCCAGGTTCCTCCGGCGTCCAATCGCGCATGAACATCAAGGGAAGCGTTTGCGCCTGCAGGGGAAATGGAGCCGGAGAATTCAAAGGGGGAACGACCCCACGAACCCGCCCCTCCCACTGTCCAGGATTCCCCCGGGCGGGTCCGAGCGAATCCCCGTTCCAGGACGATGGGAAGCCGCAAGGACTCATTCACATAAGCACAGTCCCGAAACACCAGATCGCCGGCCTGGACCTGAAGGTCTTCCAGCCGCCTCTCGGAGCGCAGCGTCGCACTTCCCTGGATGCTTCCCGACGCGGCGGAGAATAGCGCCAGCCTCCGCCGAATGTATTCGGGCATTCCTTCCACATCTTTCTGGCGCACCACATCAGGGATCTGAAAATCTCCATCGATCATCAGGTCAACGGCCGCCGAATCCATGTGCGCCAGATCCGTAATCAGTCCGGCCGATTTCACCCGGGAGTTCCCAAACGCACCCTCCGTTTCCGACAACTCCAATCGCCCGTCTGCGATCGTCATCCGGCCGGAAACCTCCCTGAAAGGGATTCCGCCATTTGGAGAAATCCTTGTATCCTTCCATAACATGGTCATGGAAAATAAATCAGCATTTTCCGGAAGATCGATATCTCTCAATCTCTCGAGCGGCCCTCCCAGGGAAAGGGACTCAAGGCGGAAAAGACCGGACTCGACAGCAGGGAACAGCTCTTCTTCGAGCCAACTCGAAGTCAGCGGGCCCGGGAACACCTTCTTCGCCACGCCGGCGGCCATATAAGGGGCCCGGATATTCAAGGATACATAGGGGTCTTTCCGATTTTGGAGGTCGAGACCAAAGCGGCCGGCCACGCTGAACCCCGGGCCTTCCATTTTCAGGGACGTGCCGCGGACAACATTCCCCATAATAAGCGCTTCGAACTCCGCGGCAAGGCGCGAAAAGGAAAACGACTTTTCCCTGCCGCCCGACACAAGAACCAATCTGGGGTTTTCGCTTTCGATCCTTCCCTCTACGGAAACATCGCGGGACTTCGAAAATGCTATCCGCAATCGAACCGCGGCCGTTCCCTCGGCGCCGTAGAGAGAACTTGTCGCCGGGAAAACATCCAGGGGAACCGGCTCCATTACCAAGGCGAGCTCCGGCGACCGTCCGACTGCCGTGAGATTCCTGATGGTTCCTCTCAAAGAAAGGGGGAAAGAGGTGTGTTCGCGGGAAACCCTGGCTTCAAAATGCACGCCGACCGCATCTTCCCGGCCCGGCTCCCGGGAGGCATGAAACCTCACCGCTTCCAGCGTCCAGGGAAGGCCACTCAAAGAAATCCGGGCATCGAGCAAGGCAATGGATTCCACGCCCCCCAGGAACCTCCCGAGAAAGGCGGGAAAATCATCGCCCATGGTTTTCAACAAAGATCGTTGGTCCGTTGTGTCTCCCACGTCAATGCGTGGACCAATCAACACGATTCGTTCGGGTCGGATGCGGCCTCTCAAGAGTTCGCCTGCGTGCAGTCCCACCCGGGCCCGGGAAGCCTCCATGCCGAAGGCGCCTCCGGCCCACTTCACTTGCACGTCTTCGGCGCTGAATCCCAAACCGGGACCCAGATAAACGTGGAGATCCCCTGTTTCAATCTCATAGCCCGTAGCTCTCGAGATTTCACGGATCAAAAATCGCTGGATACCCGGCCGGTTGAGTAGAATTTCCAGGAAGAGCAGAAAGGAGACAGAAAGGAGAACCAGGAGAAACCCTATCCTGACCGCCCACTTCAGCCTTTTGCTTCGCATTTCCGAAAGTAGTCCTGAAGGATCCTCGCGTGGTCAAAGGCGAGGGTTTGTGGAATTTCATCCCGGGAAAAAACGCCCACGGCATCGGCGTCATCGGCTGCCTCAGGCCTCCCCGAGCCCCTGGCAACGAACACCACCGAAATGGTGTGCTGTCTTGGATCCCTCTCAGGATCCGAGTAAGCACCCAGTTGGCAGATGAGTTCGATCCTCAACGAAGTTTCCTCCAATGCTTCCCTTTTCGCCGCCGTCTCAAGGCTTTCGCCGTAGTCCACGAACCCTCCGGGCAACGCCCAGCCGAACGGAGGATTTTTTCTGTTGATGAGCACAATTCTTTTGGCCTCTTCCTCCGGCCCTTGGGATACGCCTTCGACTTTGGGAATCTCGATGATGACGTCAACGGTGGGCAGAGGGTTTCGGAATTTCTCCACCGTCCCGCCGCAATGAGGGCATTCGAGTCGATCCTTCATTGGACATGTTTCTCCGTCGAGAGCTGTTTTCGAACATAAATGATGCGCTGCACGGCCGTCCAGTTGGCCCCTATGGCCAGAATCACGAGAGCAATTTTCAATACCGCAATGCCGACAACCGGTATGGCCCCCAGCAAAGATCCGACAACCAGCAAAATCATTCGCTCAGGCCTTTGCATGAAGCCCTTTTTGCATTTGGCTCCCAGACCCTCGGCCCGCGCCCTGGTATAGCTCACCAGGAAGGACCCGGTCATCGCCAAAAACACCAGCGCCACCGCCAAGGGACTATGAAGATCGGCGGGACGAAGCCCGCCTGGGCCGTCACCGATCCGAAGGCCCCCGGAAAAACACCAGGCAAGCCCAAGCAGAATCAGGGCTTCCCCGAACCGGTCCAGGGTGCTGTCAAGAAACGCACCGAACGGGGAACTCTTCCCGGTTCGTCTGGCTGTCTCACCGTCCAGTACATCGCAGGTTCCGGCAAAGACGACCAAACACCCCCCCCAAAAGAAAGAACCCGTCGCGTAAACACACCCTGCCGCCCCACTCAACACCAAACCGGCCCAGGTGAGCGCGTTCGGGTGGAGTCCGGTGCGAGCGAGGATGCCGCTCAACGGTTCAATCATTGCCATGTAACGGCCGCGATTCTTTTCACTCAAGAGCACAAATTCACGCATCTTTTCCACACACCTGTGTTTTCTCCACGGGCCGGAAATCTTCCATCGAATAAAGGGCGGCTTTTGGCGAATCGCTCAAGCCTGTGTCTCGAAACTAAAGGGGGCTCAAAACATTGTCAACGGGAAAACCGGTTCAACCCGCCAAAATGGCGCCTCTTCGGGAAATCCGCCTACTGCCCCCGGAAACCGTTGCCGGCAGAGGCCCGTCCAGCTCAAGGAGCTGCATTACCGTCGAGGACCCTGAGCATCCGCCTCACAATGGCTTCACAGTTCTTGCCCGGCGTGTTGACCATCACAACAAATTGGAGCAACCTGCCATCCGCGGTTGAGATATAGCCCGCCCGCGTACTCACTCCATTGAGTGTGCCCGTCTTGCAGAGCACTGCGTTTTCCGACCTCATGAGCAAACGATAAGACCGGAACGCATCCAGCGCCTTCATGAAATCTTCAGCCGCTATGCGGTTTGCCCGGGATATCCCCGAGCCTTCAGCGAGGCATATCCCTTCCATATGAAGTTCTCCTTTTGCATATTCCAAGGCGGCCCGAATGCCTTTTGCAAGTGTACCTGGGGCTCCGTACGCCTCCGCCCCGGCCGATATAAGGAGCTGGTTCGCAACAAAATTGTTCGAATACTTCAGAAGCCTGCGAACGACCTCTACAAGAGGATGTGTCGAACGGTAACGGCAGATTAATGTGTCCCTTCCGGGAATCACGCAATCTTCTTGCCGGTATGAATGCCTTCACGATTCAGAAAGTGGCGGAAAAGTTGGCCCGCATACCGTGTGATCTCATCGCCGTCCGAAGCAAGAACAATTCGGCCGGCCGTGGTCGATGAGGACCGAATACGTTTCCTGGCAATCGGCACCAACGGGGTCTGGGGCTCGGCGCTTGCGTATTTCCCGGCGGCTGAAGTCTTGAAGTGGACCGTGTTGAAATTGACGGACAACGCCCCGTTCGGTGCATCGTATGGTTCCTCGGAGCCCGCTGCGGTTCCCGCAATTTCAAGGGGCTTTTCAAAAAAGGAATCGTCCAGGACCAACCCTTCGACCTTCTCGATCCTCTCCGCCAGCATACCCGCCATTGCCTGGACCGATTCCGATACCAGCAGGGGATCTCCATACCCTTTGATCTTCAGTTCCCCCCCGTCTCCCAGATAGAACTCCGTGGGAAACCTGTAGTCAGGGCCAAAATAATGAATCGCAACCAGGGAGGTCAGGATCTTTATTATCGAAGCAGGGATCAGGCGCTTTTCCGCATTTTTAGAAATAAGCACCTCGCCTTCGCCGCCGGTGACCAGGACCGCATCCTGAACCCCTACCTGTGAGAGTACATCATTGAGGACACGCGTCTGAGGACTCGTTGCACGAGCGAAATCCGCGAACACGAGACACGCAAAGAACACCACCGGCAACAAACGCCAACGCCCCGCTCTTCCCGTAGATTTTGACTCCGGGCCTGATTCGGACGGTCCACCCCGCTCCCCTTTTTGCAAGGGGATCCCGGGCGCGGTCCGGCGCTTCGAGGAACCTGGCTTTTCTCTTATCGAACTCATGTCTTAGGCGAGCATTGAAGGTTCATGGCTTCGGGCTTTCATCCCGGTTCTGACCAGGGCCCATTAGGCCGGACTGTTCATGCAGGGAGTCTTTCGGATTCGCTCTCCCACCTCGCCCGTAATGAGCTCGCAAACCGGAATCCGAGTCATCATCCTGTGGGGCGAGGCGGCGCCCTCACGAACCGCCGCTTCTTTGAGAGCAAGTACTTTCAGCAGAAGGAGATCTTTCCCGGCGTCGCGCACAGGCTGCCTCCGGCCGGCCATCAGATAACAAAATGTAATCATCGCAATTGCGGTTACCGCGTCCCGGTCCTGGAAATACTCCCTCGAGGCGGGATCCAGGGAGGCGAGCCGGTTCAGGATATCACCGGGCACTTCGCGGAACGTTGTCCGGCGATCGAATGTTCTACAAAGCCAGGAAAACGTATCTTCTCCAATCAGCCTCACCACGGGATCGATTTCGTTCATGGTCATCGCCTCTCAACAAGAACGGTCTCACCGGAATCCCGCGGGCCCGTTCAGTCAGCGCAAGGCTTTTCCTTGGCTCATGCAACTTCAATCGCATTGTGCTATCCTGCCACAACAGAAGCCTGGCAGGGAAATTTGATTCTACCGGACCCCAGGGGAATATCAAGCTGCAGAAATGCAACCACTTTCACGGAAGACCGTCCTCAAGTACGTACTCCTTCAGTTGCCTGCCCTTGCGCTTCTGATTCTTGTGCTGCTATGGGTTCGCCGGCGCACGGGCCTCTCCCTTTGGATTTTTTGGGGAGTCACCATCGCATGGGTGGCCAAGGACGCGATCTTGTTCCCTTTTGTCTGGCGGGCCTATGATTCGGGATCCCAAACGAGCGCAAAGACCATGGTAGGGCTTATGGGTTTTGCAGAAGAACGGCTTGATCCCGTCGGCTATGTCCGCGTCCGCGGGGAACTCTGGCGTGCCACGGCAGCGGGGGAAAAACCGATTGAGAAAGGCTCCGCCGTGCAGATCCGGAGCATAAAAGGGCTCACTTTAAATGTCGAGACCACGCCGAGAAAAGACGATTGAAGCGCCGTGCTCTTCCGTACCTTTCCTCTCCTCCCGAATCGTCTAAGGTACCTGCTTGGCTTCCCCGCCAAAAGAAAAGCACCGTCGTGCTGATTCGACCCGACGGTGCTTTCCTGCATGTTTCAGGAATTCCTTTCGGTTATGCCCGATCCAACAAACACGTGTTCAATATTCCGGGGGCAACTCCTTGAGCTGCGCCAGGCTGAAGACGGGACCGTCCTTGCAAACATACTGGTCGCCGATATTGCACCGGCCGCATATGCCGATCCCGCATTTCATGCGCATCTCCAGCGAAAGGATGATCCTTTCAGGAGGAAAACCCAGCTTCTCCAGCACCGGTTGGGTGAAACGGATCATGACAGGAGGACCGCAAACGATCGCGATGGCATCCTCCGCGCTGGCGACCTTCTGCTCCGTGATGGCGGGGACGAATCCCACATTGTACTTCCATTCCGGATCATCCGTGGCATCCACGGTGATGTGCATATTCAAATCGTCGCGCTTTTCCCATTCTGCAAGCTCGTCCCTGTAAAGAAGCATCCCGGGACTCCTGGCTCCATATACCACAGTAATATCTTTGAACTTTGATCGGTTCGCCGGATTCAGCATGTACACGATGCTCGATCTCAAGGTGGTAAAAGCGAATCCACCACCGATAATCACCACGTTCTTCTTTTCCATCTCTTCCCACGGATACCAATTGCCCAATGGCCCGCGGATCCCCATCCTGTCTCCTACTTTCATGTTGTGAAGATGGGTCGTAACCAGCCCCACCTTATTCACCGTGAAGCTCACATGCCCCTTCTCCGTAGGAGAGGAAGCGATTCCAATGGGGATTTCCCCCTTCCCGGCAACGGAAAGCTCTGCAAACTGTCCCGGGATATAAGAGAACTTCTTCTCGTCTTCCGGATTGAGAAACACGAATTTAAAGGTCTTGAGATTTCTGTCCTCCGTCTCCGTAAAGATGTCGTCAATACGAACGGGATAGGGCAAATATGGATTTTCCAATGGAACACCCCCTCATGTTGCGAGACCTTTGCAAAACGCCCCCTTTTGCCCAATCTCTGCGTCATGCTCAGATTTCAATCCTCGAAATATTTAGAATATTCCTGCGGTTGAAATCTTCGCTTTCCTTGACCTTGAACAAAAGTGAACATTTTTCAAAGGTCTCGTTGCTTTAAGCTCTCGTCGGTCCGTCCTCACAGCCCGAGTCTGGTTCTCGGATCCTGCAAAAATCATAACGTTCAACAGCCGAACCCGGCGGGCTGGGAGGATCCATTCAGAAGGTTTCTCAGGCACTTATGCATTTCCAACTCGGAAATTGATCTTTTTTGGTGGCTGGCCCCCCTAGAATTCATTCATCAATTCCGCAACCTGCCTGATATCAATATTCACAGGACAAAAGCGTACACAGCGGCCGCAACCCGAGCACTGAACGCCGTTGTCATATTTGTCCACATAGTATTTCAGCTTGTGCATGAACCGCTGGCGCACCCGCTTATACTTCTGGTCTCTCGGGTTGTGCCCCGAACCGTGCAGTGTAAACAGCGGGAACATGCACGAGTCCCAGTTGCGAATACGGTCACCTGCCTCCCCATACACCTCGTCCTGAATATCAAAGCACCAGCAGGTCGGGCACAAAAACGTGCAGGTCCCGCAATTGATGCACGAAAAAGCCACATCGTCCCAGAAAGGTGCGTCGAAAAGGGCTGTCACCTCTTTGTCTTTCAGATTGTCCACCGGTACACGAGAACCCATCTTCTCTTCTGCGGATGAAGCGAGTTGCTCCGCGGTCTTGATATCATCCCCTCCGGCCTCTTGACCGCCCGCCGTCTTTTCGAGAAATGCCTCTCCTTTTTCAGTCAAGGCCTTGACCAAAAATTTCCCCTCCAGATCATATGCAATGGCGTCCAGCCATTCCTCGTGAAACGGCCCGCCCCCGACCGACGTGCAAAAGCAGGAGGAACACGGCTCATTGCATCCCAGCCCCACCAGGGTGGTGGCCTCAAAGGCCTGAACCCACCAGGGATCCCGATACTCGGGGTTGTCAAAATTGACCTTCACCACCTGGAACGCGTGGGCATCGCACGGCCGGATACCCGCCACAGCGCGGGGCGAGTAGTCTTTGGGGGCCTCCTTCAACACGTTGGATTCGGCGTCGTCCTGGTTGAGCGTAAATTCGAACATTCGCTCAGACTGAGGATAAATCAGGGACTTGGGAGAAAGCCGGGTATTCTGGAAATCGAAGCTCGGCGGTTTTCCGTCTTCCAGCGGTCTGAAGGAATGAAAGTCTCCTTCCTTGACCGGTACGAACACCTTGTATGCGTCCTGGAGTCCTTCCAGAGCCTTTAACCATTCCTCGTTTGTGAATATCCTTGTCGTCATGAATTTTCCCTTTGTCCTTGCTCTCGAGTTCTTGCCGGACAGAGACGGTTCGTTTCCACTCTTTTCTGAATGGGAAACTTGCAAGTGCCCAAAAAAGTATTTGTGGATGAAGGCTACCTGATAAAGTCGTTATAATCATCCGGTCTATAGACATCCAGCGGCGGCCTCTGCTCCAGCGTCAACCCCGCCTCCCACGAGAAAATCTCCTCGGCGTCCTTGTTCAGCTTCCTCGTGAACTGCCTCACCGGGATGCCCACGGGGCAAACCCTTTCGCACCCGCCACAGTCCGTACAGCGGCCGGCGCAGTGGTACGCCCTCAACAGATGAAACGTCATGGTATCGGTAGGATCGATGCTTTTGCCTACCCATTGAGGCGATGACTCGTCCACAAAACAGACAGGACAGTAGCACAAATGGCATGCATTTCTACACGCGTAGCACCGGATACACCGGGAGATCATTCGCGTGAAAAAGCCCCATCTCTTTTCCGGACTCATGTCTTCGATCTTTTCCACATCCCTATAGACCTGAAGTTCTTTCTGTTCCTCCACCGGGTCCGCTACCATCTCATCATAAATGACCGGGTTGCGGTGAAGACAGACGGCACAGTTGGTCTGGAGGCAGTCCTCTTTTTGAAAGGTCTCCTCAAAATCCTTTCCTTTCACCGTGAATCGGTCTCCCTCCTCCTGAACATCCAGGATCTCCCGAAAACCTACTGCCCGGCCGACGGCTCGATGATCGATCATGCCCGTACAAGGAATCCCAACGATATGGAGCTGCTCGCGGCTGATCTGCTTTTCCGTTATATGATTGACAATGTTGCGGGAATTGCATCCGTTTGCCACAATTCCGATCTTCTCGGGCCTCTTGGTCAGGAAATTGCACAAGTTCAAGGCGCAGTGGCTGTCCCAGTGAAGCAAGTCGGCCTGTTCGGATTCGCGAATCACGATGGGGTGATTCATCATCGGAACGGAGCCTTTCCTGTATCCAATGAAAATTTCCACTTTGCCGCTCTCAAGCAAGTTCCTGGCCGTTTCTCTGATTTTCTCCGTGTACTCGAGCATTATGCTACCTCGGCTCTCTTCTTGACAAAATCCCTGGCAGGACCCAAAGCTCTTACCTCTCCCGCCACCTCTTTGGCCACTTCCACAAACTTGGTGGCCTCCGCGGAAGAGATCCAGGAAAAATGCAGCCTCCCCGGCTCAATGCCGACATGTTCCAGCAGACCTTTCAACAAGGCGAATTTCCTTCGAGCATAGTAATTACCTTCCAGGTAATGGCAATCGCCCGGGTGTCACCCTGACACCCAGACCCCGTCGGCTCCGTGACGGAGTGCAGCGAGAATGAACTTGGGGCTTACCCTCCCCGAGCAGGGCACCCTTATGACCCTGAAGTTCGGTGGATACTGCAAGCGGCTCACGCCCGCGAGGTCTGCAGCTCCGTAACTGCACCAATGGCACAAAAACGTCGTAATCTTCGGCTCCCAATCGCTCATTGTTTTCTCCTGCAAAA
>CAYVUX010000025.1:0-7697 GCA_964455075.1 uncultured Desulfobacteraceae bacterium
ACATGCTCGCTCCCTGAATGGATGTGTTTCCCAGAGAAACGTATCTTTCAACGGGAAGATCCGGAATCATCCCGATGGTGATGGCCGAAACGGGATCGATGTACGATCCGAAGGTCCCCGCGATATAGAATCGTCCAATATCCTTAAGGGGTATCCCCACGGTATTGGAGATGGTCGTCAGGATCGTGTACATGGCCGCCTTGGATCGCATCAGGCCGTCGATGTCCGCCTGGCTGATGATCAAGGGCTCCCCGGTTCCCGAATCCCGCGCTTCAACCACGACAAGGGTTTGCATCCCGTCCACGGAACGGAGCCGCTCGCCGCAGGCTTCCGGTACGAATTTGCCCCTCATGTCGATCATTCCCGCCTGAAACATCTGGGCCGCGAGATCAATGAGGCCGGAACCGCATATGCCGATGGCCGGAAGGCCGTCTATAGTCCGCACCTTGAAATCGGAAGAGGCTCCTTCAATTTCCACCCGATCGATGACCCCCGGACCCGCCATCATTCCCATGCTCGCCACGCCTCCTTCGAGCGCGGGTCCGGCCGCTCCGGCGCATCCCATCAGCCACTCGCGGTTTCCGATGACCACCTCTGCATTGGTTCCCACATCCACGAGAAAGGAAATGTCATCCTGTGCATAGAGCCCCGAGGCAAGGATGCCTGCAACAAGATCCCCTCCGAAGTAGCTCCCCACATTCGGGAAAGCAAGGACAGGGGCGCGGGAATTCATCTTCAGCCCGATTTCGGGGGTTTTCACGAGGTCCGGCTTGTTCACTGCGGGGATATAGGGTTCGCGGCAGATCTGGAAAGGATCCAACCCCAGAAAAAGGTGCGTCATGGTCGTATTGCCCGCAAATGCCATGCCTGCAATAGATTGCGCAGGGATTCCTTGGGATTCCTCTATTCGGGCGATTTCCTCATTCACCCGGTTTACAAGAAGACCCTGCAGCGTAGAAAGGCCGTTGCCCTGGGTTGCGAAGTGGATCCGTGTTAGGATGTCATCTCCGAATTGGATTTGGGGATTGTGGAAAGACGTTTCATCAATGGTTTGCCCGGTAAGGAGATCAAGCAGCCTCAGTACCACAGTGGATGTTCCCAGATCCATGGCCAGGCCATAGAGCCCTAAAAACCTGCTGGAAGGCAATACGTCGATAATGTGCCATGCTCCCCAATGCCGATAAACCATGACATGAATGTCGTAATGGTGCTGTCGAAGAAGCCGGGGGAGCCCTCTGACGGTTTCCAGGTCCATGGAGACCTGCTCTCCTCCACAAAGCTTCCTCAGGCTCCGGATCAGCCTGTCCGCGTCGGCGGTATTGTCTTCAAGACTCGGCGGCGAAATATCGGGCTTAACCGCCTTAATCCATGCCTCATCTCCTGGGGCGTTGTCTTTTTTCCGGTAGGACATATGAGTCCTCTGCATCTGGTACTTTCGCAAAATGCTTCGATTTCCGAGGGATGTGCTCGGCCCTCCGCGCAAAACCTCAAAGCACCTCCTCGCCGCTTGCCTTTGCAGGCATCTTCCGTTTCCGCCTGAAAACCCGCCCTAACCCGAACCTGTATGGACGGGCGGAGCCGACGCCTTGGCGGGCGGGGCGCGTATTGGCCGGGTTTTTGCCCGGGGACTGGAATGGCAACCCGCATGGGTTATCGGAACCAACCAAACCGTTGCAGTGGCTGCCAGCTTTGAGGACGAATAAACGGAGGCTTGGGAGGGCAAACAGCCCTCTTTTTCGACTCGATCAAGGGATCACTCGCCCACGATTTTAACGAGAACCCTCTTTTTTCTTTTCCCATCGAACTCTCCGTAAAAGATCCGTTCCCATGGGCCGAAGTCGAGCTTCCCCTTTGTCACAGCTACCACCACTTCCCGTCCCATGATTTGCCTTTTCATATGAGCGTCTGCGTTGTCTTCGCCGACATTGTGCCGATATTGGTCAACGGGATCATGGGGAGCCAGTCTCTCCAACCAGACATCATAGTCATGATGGAGCCCCGTTTCATCGTCGTTTATGAAAACCGAAGCCGTGATGTGCATTGCATTGCAAAGAAGAAGACCCTCCCTGATGCCGCTTTCCCGCAAGCAGTCTTCCACTTGCGGCGTGATGTTCAAAAAGGCTCGACGCTCGGGCACATGAAACCAGAGTTCTTTTCTGTAGCTTTTCATCGTTCTCCGATCCTCCTATGGACAGCCGCAAGGGTGAATATCGTTCAGCAAATAAGGCCTATTGAAATGCCGTCGCATTTGGCGAAGGGACCGGTCGCAATACCGGGCCCGCTTCCGGCGTATGGAATCCACAAATCAAAAGGGAAATTTGAAACGGCCCGGAATGGATCATCACGGAAATCTTTTTCAGTTCAAGAGTCTGCCGGCAATGTGCGACCAAGCCCCTTCTTTCCCTATAAAAAAAAGAGGATGAGCGGATCATATGCCATGGGGAGAAAAAATGTAAATAGCTTCCTTTCTCGAGTGGGATTTTTCCTTGATGCTAACGTGAAAGGGCGATGTCTTGAAAAGCAGGAGGACACACCAACATTCAACGCGTTCTCTTCTTGATCTGAGAGAAGATTGCTCATTCACGCTTGGGAAACGGTGAGTTTCCGGGATGTTATTCGGCGATGAACGCGAGAAGCCTTGTTCCGGAGATGGTATCCGGAAACGGGATATGCTCCTCATGGCCCGCGAATCCGGCTGGAAGCCCCCCGTTTTTGCTTCGCTGTCTTTGGAAATGCTTTTCCCGGAGTGCCTGGGACAGGTGGTGTGGTCATCTTGGTGTGGTTGTATCAGGGTCCCCGGAAATCGAGGCCGGGCACAGAAATCTTCCTTCATCTTCGAATTCGATATGAGAAAGGAACAAAATCTCTTGATTTTCTATATTCTTATGTAATATAAAGAATGTGTCCGCTCGCTGGTACTTAATGTTGGGCGACCGGGTTTGATCTCTTGTCGAGACCTCCCGCCCCGCGGCGAGGGTAAAACCACCCGACCCGATGAATGGGAGCCGGGAAAAAGGGCCCCGCCCTGGACGGGAAAATGGTTTCCAGAGAGGGAATCCGCGCCTTTCCGGAAACTGTCGAGGGCCTGCGGTTGCGGGATTCCCAGGCCTTCGGACAGCGCTGAAACCTTTGAAGGGCATCAAGGGCATCCAGGAGGGTTGAACCGTACCATGGCTCCAAGTCGGCACTTTAACATCCTTGTGATCGACGACGACGAATTTCTTGGTTCATCTCTTTCAGACTTCCTTGTTTCCAAGGGATTTCGTGTAGAAACGAGTATCAACGGAAAAGAGGGCATCAGGCGGTTCGAGGCCGTTCAGCCCCAGTTGGTCCTTTTGGACCAGAAACTCCCCGATACCGGGGGCATGGAGTTGTGCAAAAGAATCCTGGAAATCAATCCGAGCACCAAAATCATTTTTATAACGGCCTATGCTACCGTGACGTATGCGGTTGAGGCCATGAAAGCCGGCGCATTCAACTACATTTCGAAGCCGTTCGAGCTGGATGAATTGCTGATTCAGATCCACATGGCGTTCAAGAGCGCTCAACTCGAAGGAAAGATCAGAGCCCAGGATTACGAACGGGAGAAGGAAAGAAGAGAACAACAGCTTGTCGGATCTTCCAAGACCATGGGGATGCTGAGAGAGCAGATCCGGTTTGCGGCCTCCTCTGAGACCAATATCCTGATCACCGGAGAGACGGGCGCCGGGAAGAACGTTGTGGCGAGGGCTATCCACGATCTTCAGGAAGAGCGAGAGACATTTCTGACAATCAACTGTTCCGCCATCCCCGAAAGCCTGATGGAGGCGGAATATTTCGGCCACGAAAAGGGGGTGTTTACCGGAGCCGAGCGGCGTCGCGAGGGGATATTTGAATTGGCCGACGGCGGGACGCTGGTTCTCGACGAAATTGCAGAGATCCCAATGCACCTGCAGAGCAAGCTTCTTACCGCGCTCGAAGACAAACAAATACGGAGGATCGGTAGCGGGCGACCCATTCCGGTGGATGTAAGGCTTATTGCCACAACCAATCGGGACCTCCACAAGAGCATAGAGGCCAAGTATTTTCGCCAGGATTTATATTACCGGCTGGCGGTATTCAACATCCACGTGCCCCCCCTTCGAGAGCATCCCGGAGATATTCCTGAAATTGCGAACCTTTTCGTGAAACGTTTTTGCCGAAAACCAACGAGAATCCCCGGAGAGCAGATGACCTGCATGATGAAATACCCGTGGCCCGGCAATGTGCGTGAGTTGCGAAATGTGGTGGAAAGGGCATGCCTCTTTGTCCAAGGAGACGAGATCAGACCCGCCGATTTGCTGTCGCGCGAACGAGGGAAGGGCCTCCCGATTCATGAGTCGTCTTCGGGCGGAAATGGCGTTATCACCATTGAGGAGCTTACCCGCCAACATATTCGAAAGGCTCTCGAGAGGTACTCCGGAAACAAGTCCCGGACCGCCAAGGCCCTGGGCATTTCCCTGTCAACCTTGAAGCGGAAAATCCAGAGGATGAGCCTTGCAGGAGACGGGTTGATGGTTCAAAATGGATCGCATGGGCCATAATGAACCAGTCAATATGGATAGATTGCCGTGGAGGAGGGGAGGTCGAAGCATCAATTGCCAATGAATATCCAATAGTTGATTTTTACCCGGCAACGGCTTTTTCCGCGGTTTCGGCATTGAACTCCGGGGTTGGCCGTGCGATCAGCCTTGGGCGATTCAGTATTCAAATACTTGATATTGTTGAATTTACGGGATCCACCCAAGTCGTACTCACTTCCGATCCGGCGAATGACCCGCGCCCGGATAAGGACCTGTTAATGGACTTCAGTCGGTTTTTTTAAAAAAAAGATGGATCAAATGGTATTTATTTTGCTATATAAAGCCGGGCAATTAATTGGGATAGTCGTATGGACCCTTTCCCCTGGCGGGGCTCTATGAAGGTCACACTGCACAACCCACAGGAGAGGGGAGCATGTTGGAACCGTGCGAGGGCTTGGGAAATTGGACGGGCAATTCACGGATTTGTGTGTTGTGGAAAACCTGGAGCAGATTCTCGCTACGTTGAGACATGAAATGGGAAACTGCCTTAATTCGTTAAAGATCACCCTTGATGTGTTGCGTGAGAATTATGAGGTCTTTGATGACAGGAAGAAAAGAGACTACTTGGAGCGCGGCAGCGAGCTTGTAGCCAGGCAGCAGAGGATGGTCGACGCGATGAAGACCTACGCGAGATTTAATGTGGAAGAGCAGGAGGAAATGGAGTTCAATCCTTTCTGGGAAAGGTTCGTGGAAGGCGTTTCCAAAAGACTGCAGGGAACGGGTGTGGCATTTACCCACGAACTGGAAGCATCCTCCTCGATGCCCCTTGCACATCCGGTTTCGCTTCAACAGGTAATGATGAATTTGATGGATAACGCTGTGGAGGCCCTGGAGGGAGTTGGTGAACCGCGAATCGAGTTGACGGCTTCGGCGGATGAGAAGACCATGATGGTGGTCGTGCGAGATAATGGTGCGGGGATTCACAATTCCGAGCTGTCGAAGGTTTATGCGCCGCTTTTTACGACAAAGCCCGGAAAAATGGGCATGGGACTCCCCATTGCGTGCAAGCTTCTTTCGAAGATGGGCGGGCGCATTGATATTAGCAGCTTTCCAGGCAGAGGGACCGAGATACGATTGGAACTGCGGAGCGAGCAGCGCCGGAAAGAGAAGGATCGCAGCAAACAAAACGGCTTTTCTGGAGGAATGTAATTTGGGCTATGCACTTGACCAAGAAAGGTTGAATGACATAGAGGAAGTCCTGCAAGAGAACCTGATTGAACTGGGAGCACACTGTGTTGTTTTGATCGACATGGCGGGCAATATCATCGCTGATCTTGATGACGGCAGGATGAAACACGATATATATTCTCTGGCGGCCTTGGCAGCGGGCAATTTCGGGGCAATCAGCGCCATGGCCAAACTGATCGGAGAAGAGGAGTTCTCGCTGCTGTTTCACAAGGGAAAGAGAGAGAGCATCCATTTCAGCAAGATCATGACAGACTTCCTCTTGGTCACCATATTCGGCAAGGATCTTTCGCTGGGGTTCTTGCGCCTGAAAGTGGCCGAATCGGTGGGAAAAATTCAGGATATTCTGGGGTATTGATTACGGTGGCATTTCCGATGGTTCGTACCCGTTTCAAGGATTCATCTGCGAGGTTTTTATATTGGCTTTTGTGAATTTGAAGAAGAAAGAGGTGCAGGCGAAGATCGTCTACTATGGTCCGGGCAGGGGCGGAAAGACGACCAACCTCGAGTATGTTTACAATAAGTTCGGAAATCGTATTAAAACGGAAATGGTAACCATCAAGACGCATGGGGACCGAACTTTGTTCTTCGATTTCCTGCCTTTTGAGCTTGGGCAAATCAAGGGCTATGATGTGCGAATTCAGCTGTACACTGTACCCGGACAGGTTAAGTACAACGCAACGAGGAGGCTGGTTCTGAGAGGTGTTGACGGCATTGTCTTCGTCGCCGATTGCATGGCCGTGAGAAGAGAGAAGAATGTCTTGTCCTTGAAAAACCTCCAAGAGAACCTGACCACCTACAAGAAAAGCCTCAAAAAAGTCCCCATTGTATTCCAATACAACAAGATAGATTTGGCAGACCAAGGAATCCCGGTCCTTTCATCAGAAACGCTCCAAAAGGATTTAAATAGTGAACTTCAGGCTCCTTTTTTTGAGGCGAGCGCTTTGTTGGGGACGAATGTAACGGCGACCATGAAAAGGGCCATCTCAATGACAATGGCTTCATTGAAAAAGGAGCTGAAATAGTAGGAGGTAGCAAGTGGCTCAGGATAACGAAGAGGATACCTTCTCGAGCGAGGTGGACAGCAGGCTTGACGAACTGTTCGCGGAATCGGATGAGCCTGAAGCGGCTGAAAGAGAGGTTCCCCGGGAGGAGAGGTCACCTCTGAAGGAATTGAAGGCCAGCATTCTGTCAGTTGATTGGGAAATCAGCGACAAGATCATGGATGAACTGATGGAAGAGCTGGTCCGCTTGAGATCGTTTTTCGAGAAAGACAAGACGGTCTTGTTGTTCCTTCAGCTTCTCGGGTCGGTGGCGAAGTATATCAAGTCGAACAAGGCCGATGCACACCCGGACGCAATCAAATTGTTGACCTCCGCGTTTGAGGACCTGGAGAAAGTAGTCCTTACGGAGGGGATGTCTGATAAGCAAAAACAAAACGTCCTTCGCTCCGATGTGAAGCGCTTCAGAAAGCTCAAAGAGGATATCGCCGAGAAAAAGAAGAGGAAGCGAGAATCGATGAGTGCCTCCTTGGAGGGGAAAGAGCCGAAAATCGCTTCCATGGCCGAGGAGGAAACTCCAATGGAAGAGTTTCCTCAGCCGGAACAAGCCGCGGAGGCTGCACCGCAGATGCCCCCTGACTTCCCGGCGGAAATGCCCGGGGAGGAACCCCTGGAGCAGCCAGGCGAGCATCCCCTGCAAGCGGGCGGTGAGCACCTCGAGGAGAAGCACCTGGAAATCGACGAAGGGGTCATGTCGCCTCATGAGGCTTTCATTTACGCTTTGGAGGAAATCAAACAGTTGCTTACCTCGGAATTCAGTGCACTGAGAACCGAACTGAAATTGTGGCGGGAGGGGCAGTAGCCGTTCACATGAAGTTCATGGGCGCGTCCCTGGAAATTATAGATACCA
>CAYVUX010000025.1:7707-15195 GCA_964455075.1 uncultured Desulfobacteraceae bacterium
ATGGACGATCCGGTCAGTTTGGGGATAACCAGGCCTCGGAGGCAATCAAATGGATATTTCATCAGGCGATATATCAGCTATGGTTTTCAGGCGCATTGTGAGGGACGACCTAGGGGAGTTTTCTTTGGATGGTCAAATGCTTAGCATCCTCATGGAACTGGACGGGAGAACCAGGCTGGGAACCGTCGCAAAGAAGATCGGCCAGAACCTCGATTCGGTTGAGGAAGTCATTCGCCGTCTCCTGGACATGCGACTTGTGGAGCCTGTAGAGGATGCCATCTCCATGCTTGACAGGGATTTTTTTGACTATCTGAACACCCAGATGGCCCGCGCAGTTGGGCCGGTTGGTGAGGTATTGGTAGAGGATGCGGTAGCGGACCTCGGCTGCACCATGACGAAGTTCCCGAGCCATAGGGCGGCGGAATTGGTGGATATGCTGGCTCGGCAGATCAAGCGTGAGGAGAAGCGGACCGCATTCAAGCAGAACCTGGTGAACAAGATCAAGGAGAAAGGATATTGAGACCGGTGTTTGCGCGACGGGCGCCCCTGGGGATGACCGGTAGGCCGGCGTTGTTCTTAGAGTGAGGTTTCGATCCTTTGTCTATTATAGTTTCTGGAGTACAACTTGAACAAGGAGAGCTTGCCATGATCGTGATATGTGAAGAATGTGGAAAGAAATACAGAATCGATCCAGCTCAGATCAAGGGAGAAGAGGCCAGATTTCGGTGCAAGGCCTGCGCTCATATCATCAAGGTAGCCAAGCCGAAGGCCGAGGCTCCGGAACCGGCGCCGCCGCCTCCTCCTCCGGAAGCCGTGGGGATAACCGAGGTAGAGGAGGAGCCCCCTGCTCCGGAGATGAAAGCCGCTGATACGGGTAAGGCGGCCGAAGAGGAATCTCCCAGGCGAAAAGGTCTTGGGCTGCGCGTGAAAATGATCTTATTGTTTTTTGTTATCCCTATGATCATTGTGGCCGCTTCAGGAGCGCTCTACTTGTGGGAGTTCGGCGTATTTACGAATCAGCACATCAGTTTGAGCCGGGACTTGATGACGGATATGGCCGAGGACGTCATTGTTGATAAGGCGAACGCGGTCGCTCAGGCGTGCAGGCTCTATCTGCAGAGGAACCCCGACCTCAAGCCCGAGGACTACAACTATGACATCGGCTTCAAGAAGATCGCGGTCCAACCCGTGGGTTTGACAGGATATACGGCTTTTTATGAACTGCCCGACGCCGAAGGGGTGTGGAGAACCTGGGCTCACGCAAACCCGAAGATTATCGGCATCGACATGTCGAAACTGAGAAAGCCTCTTGGGAGAAACTTCCCGGGTTTCTGGAAGATTTACACAGGCGTCGAGGGGGGAAAAGAATCGAAGGGGTATTACACTTGGCAGGATGCCGACGGACAGATGCGGGACAAGTTTATGGCTTGCACTCCCGTGGAAGGCACACCCTACGTGGTGGCCGCCACCACGTATGTGGATGAATTTATTCGACCCGTCAAGAGACTCGAAACACTTGCAGAACAGCAGAGAAAAAGAACCGCCTACACGCTTATGGCCATACTGGCGGCCACAATTCTGATTATCGGTGTGATCGTTTCCGTGTACGGCCACAAACTGACCGGGCGCATTAAAACGCTAACAGACACGACCGAACGGATCAGCGTTGGTGACCTGGATGCAGAGATCGAAATCGACAGCAAGGACGAAATCGGAGAGCTGAGCGACGCCATTTCCAGGATGCAGGACAGCATCCGGCTCTCCATCGAGAGGTTGCGCAGACGCCGCTAGATTTTCGTGGACGCATAGGGAATAACGTTGTGTTTCCAGCTGGGGACGTTGACTGTGCGGCGAAATGTTTTAGAGGAGAAGGCATATGAAGAAGTGGGTTTGG
Organism: uncultured Desulfobacteraceae bacterium; assembly: GCA_964455075.1. Lineage (GTDB taxonomy): Bacteria > Desulfobacterota > DSM-4660 > Desulfatiglandales > Desulfatiglandaceae > CAYVUX01. The sequence continues at coordinate 9,602 of CAYVUX010000025.1, forward strand.
GGTGGCGCTGTGATGGTGGCTTTGTGTGCATTCAGTTTTTTTGGCGCATGCGATTTCTTTGAACCGGAGCAGAAGACGGCAAGACAAAGCGATGAAAAGGAAGCGGTAATGGAGCTTCCGAAGAATGAGAGAAAGCGAGTCCTCATACTTCACAGCTATCACCCCGAATACACCTGGGTGAGCGACATAAACCATGGAATCATCAGAGGATTGAAAGAAGAGCGCTTTTATCCTGGCAAGACTGTTGAGATTGAGTATTTCTATATGGATACAAAGCGCAAAAGCTCCGCGCAATGGAAGCTGGAGGTCAGTGAGAAGGCGCTTGATAAGATCAAGGCCTGGAAGCCGGATGTGGTCCTCGCGGCCGATGACAATGCCCAAGCCTACGTAGTGAGCAAAATGAAGGATTCCGAGACCCCGTTTGTCTTTCTTGGAGTGAATGCAGATCCCCGTAAATACGGCTATGTGGAAGATCTGGATAACCCCGGGCACAACGTGACGGGATGTATCGAAAGGGAAAGATTTGACGGCTCTATGAAGGTTCTCAGAAGGATGGTACCCGGTGTGAGCAGGATTTCTATCGTGTGCGATGATGGTCCAACGGGGGTTCCCATCATCCAGAGAACGAAGGCGCTGGCTCCAAGACTGGGGGTGGATATCGTCGAAGCCCGGCAAATAGGGACGTTCTCTGCGTGGAAGCGTTTTGTCGCCGACCAACAGGATAAGGCGGATGCTCTGCTTGTAATTGTCTATCACACGCTGCGGGACGACGGAGGAAACCATGTGGATGAAAACGAAGTCCTGCACTGGACCATATCCAACAGCAATCTGCCTGATCTAGGCTTTTGGGCCTGGGCCATAGAGGGAGGCTTGCTTTGCTCCGAGGCCATATCCGGCTATGAGCAAGGATACCATTCTGCAACGTTGGCCTCGTACGTTTTAAGAGGTCAGGATGCAGGGAGATTTAAGATCCAAAGACCGACGAGGGGGGAGATCTGCATTAACCGGAAACGTGCGGAGATGCTGGGAATTGAGATCCCTGCCGACCTACGTTCCACAGCAACCATATATGGCAGTATAGGCTCTGAGAAAGCGCGGTAGTCCCGATCCATGGATATTGCTGCAACGAAAGTCTCAAGAGCTTCGGTTGAAGAGAAGGACGGATCTTTCGGGAATTCGTCTTTTTAGGGGGTTTAGAAATGGTTATCGTTCCTAGAGAAAAGCCTGTTATGCAACATCTCAACAGTTACTATCTTGATATTGAAAAGCTCATGGAGCACTTCCGGGGTGAACTCGGCGCAGGAGCAATACATTTTTATTCGGCCAGTGCCGAGGGAGTCGTGTTCTTTGACAAGGATGAAATCTTGAGTTCCGTCTATCGAGACAAAGATGAGGAGATCGACGGACAAGACGCGATCGATCGCCTTGTCAATTCCGCATCCCAGCAAAATTTTACTGTGAACGTGTATGAGATCAATCCGGAGAGGATATATTTCTGGTCGAACATGAAGGAAGGGGAAACGATCTATCATGGTTTGAGCACCGAGTTTACCGATCTGCAGGGCTTGGTAAAGAAGATGATGGCGGAGAAGCTTACCGGATACATTGATGTCTCTATTGGTGAAGGGAGTATGGGAGGGCTTCTCTTCTTTAACAACGGTCAGCCTGTCGGCGGCTCCTATTCATGGGGTGGGGGAGAAATCAACGGCTCTCAGGAGGGTCGAAATCGTCTCATTGAAGAGTCGAAAAAGACCGGGGGTGTCTGTGATGTAATTAGGATCCCCATGTCAAAAATTGGAAAAGAAGAGGCCGCGAAAGCCGGAGGAAAATCGAAAAAGGTTGCCGGCGGGGGTGCTTCCTTGACCACCGAGGCCTTGGGAGAGCCTATGAGCAAGCTGGAAGGGCTTGTTACCTCCAGCAAAAAGATCAAGAGCGATTTTGGAACATTGTTGAAAAAGAAATTCGTGGAAAAGGCGGAAACATATCCTTTCCTTGACCCGTTTGCGGGGGAATTCTCTTATGCGGGCGGGAAAATTTCTTTCGAGGGGAAATCCAGTGAAGAATCCCTTATTCGTGGTGTGCTGGAGTGCGTAAAGGAACTCGCCGAAGAGTTGGACCTGACCGATGAGCTTCGGAGAGAGTTGGAGTCCTGGACGAGCAAATACGACGCCCAACTGCGAGGCTACGGTTTGAGCATCTGATTCAATCCTGTCCGCAAATCCCATGGGCTTGTCCCCTCGATCCGCGGAGTAAGACCCTTATCATATTTTGCTCGCCTGCAGTTTGCGTGATGGAAGGACGGTGTGGATACTACCGCTCAAAGCTATTTGAACAGGTCGACCAGCTGGTACGTGGAATTCCTGGATAACCTTCCTCTGGGAATTTATAGAACGACTTTGGAGGGAAAGCTGGTTTTTTGCAATCGTGCTTTTGCGAAAATGTTCGAATTCGACTCAGTCAGGGATTTCAACGGATATCCGGTCGTTAACCTCTATCGCGACAAAAAGAACCGGGGGGATTTGATAAGAGATATTTTGAAACACGGGTATGTCCAGGATGTCTGTATACCTTTTAAGAACATGAAAGGATCGACCATCTGGTGTTCTCTATCGGCAAAAGCCGTTTTTGATGACGATGGAATGGTTGTTTTTCTGGACGGCGTCATGAGAGATGTGACCCATGACATGAGGGAGAGAAAGCTCAGGTCGAACGGTCAGGATATGCTCAAGATCGTGAATGGGTTCATGATGAATCTTTCGCCTACAGGAGAGTTAATCGATGTAAATCAAGATGGGGCAGAGTTTTTCGATACGGACCGGACGGGGCTCGTTGGGGAGTCTTTGCTCAAATTCATCGGCTCCGGCGACAAGGAGTTATTTCCCGTGTTTCTGTCGGAAGTTATGGATGCCGGTCAGGGTGAAGAAATCCTCATGTTGCGAGATGGAAACGGCAAGGAGCAGCCCGTTGAATTTCATGGTTTTCTTGCCGGGGCTGAGGGCAACCCAAAAGTGATTAAAGCAATTGTCCGTTTTGTCAACGCGAGAATCAAGCGACAGAATGAACAGCTGACTCAAGAGAAATTTGAAGGGGTTCTTGAAATGGCCGGCGGAGTCTCCCACAGATTAAATCAGCCGCTCACAATCATTAACAATCTTCTCAGCGAAGTGATGGCGGACTTGGGCGACGGAGAACATCCTGAAAACTACGAGAAATTGGCCAAAGTTCATGGACAGATAAAGAATCTCAATGAAATAGCTAGGAAAATCCGAAGTATAAAGAAATACGAAGCGATGGAATACGTGGGTGGGATCAAAATTGTTGATATTGATAAGGCCTCGTAGCCTGTAGGAGTGAAGGAATGGTGCGGAATGTTCTAATCGTGGACGATGATCAAGAGATGTTGCTCAGTCTCAAGGAGGGTCTCCAAAAATATGATGAAATGTTTTCCGTTGTTCTCGCCGCCGACGGCCAAATCGCGATGGAAAAACTCGAAAAGAATTCGATAGCACTGGTGGTGACGGATCTGAAGATGCCTCGCATAAACGGATTTACCCTTCTTTCTCATATCATGGAAGAATACCCTGACATCCCTGTTATCATCATTACGGCATACAGCACTCCCGAAATGGAAAAGCTGGCCCAGACGGGGGGGGCTGTTGGCTATATCGAAAAGCCGTTTATGGTGGAGGACTTGGCAAAACGCATCATGGCGACCCTGCGTAAGGAAACGGAAGGGGGTACTCTCCATGGGGTGTCTTCAGGAATGTTCCTTCAACTGATAGAAATGGAGCAGAAGACCTGCACGATTCGGGTCATAGACAAGGTCTCCGAGAGTCAAGGAGTCCTTTTCTTCAGAGAGGGCGAGCTCTACGACGCCAGAGTGAACGGATCTCAGGGCGTAAAGGCAGCCTATGAAATATTCTCCTGGGATGAAGTGACCCTGTCGATACAGAACGGCTGTGCTCAAAAGAAGAAGAAGATTGATGAAGATCTGCAAGCGATCCTCCTGGAAGCGATGCGGTTGAAGGACGAAGCGGTGCACAAGAAGACTGAAAAGGAGGAGGCCGAAACCGGAAGGGATAAAGAAGAGGCTGCCAATGAGCCGGATGCGGTCAAGTTTGGAAGCGCTGAAGAGATCAGGATGGTCTTAAAAGAAGAAGTCGGCGACAGCTACGGTCTCGAGGAGAAGGACTTGGATGTTTCCGGGAACAGTCTTTTCAGATGGATTGGCAGGCTTGAGCCTTTTTTCGGCAAAGGGAGGTTCAGGGTAGGTTATGTTGATCGGGGGGATTCCACCGATTTTCTTTTGCTGAGCGATGATGTGCCTCGCTTGTTTTCCATAGATCCGGACTGTCAGAAAGAAAAAGTGCTGCGCCTCTTTAGTCGAAAAAGGGGATAGCTGCTCTTGCGTTTTTCAATTCGCAAGCTGCTGATGTCTGACGAACAGGCATGAGTGATACGGCTGGGGGAAGTCATGAAGAATCTATTTGGAGACCTCTTGAGCATTGAAGATGTGGATGGAGCTATGTTGCTGTCCCACGAAGGAGATCAGCTCTTCCAGGAGTTCGGATCCGGGTTGAAGCATTCCGAAGGAAACGAGGGTTGGTTGCCCTTCATTCAATCCTTGAACGATGCCAGGGAGGTGGAGTTGGTTTTCGAAAAAGGGAGAGCCTACCTGAGGAAAACAGACCTGGGATATGTCTTGGTTTTGACCGGCCAGTACGTTTCCATGGCGATGGTTCGCCTGAATTGCGATATTTTGCTGCCTGAATTGAAATTGGAATCCCAGGCAGGAGGGCGACGAAGGGGTTTTTTCAGAAAGAAGAGATGAGCGATGGGGGATTTTGTGAACGGAAAGGGAACGATCAATTTTGACGAAACGTTGAACGGGTGTTCGGCTGACTTTTGGAGAGCCCCCGAGCTTCAGGAAAGAGTTTATCCAGTCTTCACGCCCGGTTGGAGAGGTGGCTGGTTGTCGTGAGAGGAACCTTAGTATGTCGCGAAAGGCTCTTGTGGTAGACAACGACACATTTTTCGTGGAATTTCTTGCGGAGTTGCTGGAGTCGAGAAATTACCTGGTGGTCAAAGCCTATGACGGCAAGGAAGCCCTTGCAAAACTTGGACAGGGCCGGGTTGATCTGCTATTCGTGGATATCGTAATGCCGAAGATGGACGGAAAAGAACTTCTGAAAACCATTGAGGAAATGTTCCCACAACGGAGTTTCCCTGTTGTGGCTATATCAGGCGTTCTTATGGAGCAGGCCGAAGATTTGAATGCCATGGCAGCGGATTACTTCCTGGTAAAGGGCCCCATCGAGAAAATGGCCAAAAACATTGATGAACTGATGGAGACCTTTGAAGATCGATCAGGCCTTTCTGTACAGTAAGAGGTCCCACCCACATATTCGCCGTTTCTTTTCTCTGGAAATTTCCTCCTATCCTCTTGTCTGTACAACCTGCTTTTGAGGTTTTTTGCTTCTTCCGGAAAATGGATACCTAACGGTCTCAAAAAGAAATGGTCATCCGGTTTTCCTCATCCTTATGTCGTTGAAGGGGAATGAGAAATCGTGGCATTCTGATGTCCTGGAGATTCA
>CAYVUX010000026.1:0-15108 GCA_964455075.1 uncultured Desulfobacteraceae bacterium
GTGTGGAGAGGAAACTGGGTCTCCATGCATCCCCGACCTGCCTTCTGAACTTCGGAGAAAACGACGGCTGTATCGGCTATCTTTGCGGCCAGGAAAACCAGGGGCTCCCGCACATGTTTCAGATGATGAACCAGGCCAGAATCAACACCGGGGTGAGCGGCATGACCCTTGCCAGCACGGCCTATCAGAACGCCCTCTCCTATGCCAAGGAACGTGTTCAGGGCCATGATATGTCGGGGAAAACCTCCCGACAGGTTCGTATCATTGTACACCCGGATATTCGTCGCATGCTCATCTGGATGAAGGCGACCGTGGACGGCATGAGATCCATGATCTATACCGGGGCCTACTGGTCCGAGCTCGCTCTCGAGCTTGCCGAAGGGCCGGACAGGTCTCACTATCAGGCGCTGACGGAGTTCATGACCCCCATCATCAAGGCCTACTGCTCCGATATGGGCTTTCGGGTATGTGAGACCGCAATTCAATGCCTGGGAGGATACGGCTACTCCAAGGAATATCCGTTGGAGCAGTATCTTCGGGATGCCAAGATCATGTCTCTCTACGAAGGCACCAACGGCATTCAATCCATCGATCTTATGGGGAGAAAAATGCGAATAAGAGAAGGCGCCCCTTTCCAGGCCTTTATGAAGGAACTGGAAGGCTTCTGCGAAAAAAACCTGGGACACCCCCTCTTGGGAGCCGACATACAGACCCTCTCGGAGACCACGGGAAAGCTTCGGGAGGTCAGCAAAGAGATGACAGATCGGTTTCAATCGGATCGTCTCCAATGGGGGTCCTATACCTACCCTGCGCTTCTTTGTTTCGGAGAAGCGGTCATGACGTGGCGACTCCTGGACATGGCTTTGATCGCCCATCGTGCCATGGAAGAGGGCGGGGAAACCTCTTTTTACAAGGGGAAGGTGATGCAGGCGAGTTACTACGCAGGAACAACCCTTCCCCTCGCCGTAAGCCGCCTGGAGACCTGCATCAGAAACGGCCGAGAAATCGTGGACATGGAGGAGGACGCCTTCTAGCGCCCAGCCGTTTCCGAAGGGGAAAATCACAAGCGCCCCAAGAGTATTCATGGACAGGCCGGATCCTTGCGGCATTTCAAGGGATGCTCTCCGGGCCCAACGGCTCGTCGGAGGGGCTGTAATACCTGAAAACGGAGGCTAAGGGCTCACTCAAAAATAACTTCCCATTTTCCCATCTCAGCTTCGGGCCATCTTCGGCCGCCGCTCAATCGTGAAGTCCTCGAAATAGTTAACTATTCCTGTGGCTTCACTCAATCGCGACGACCAAATCCAACCCAAATCTGAGCGTCAATTCTGTGAAATTATTTTTGAGTGAGCCCCAAGGTCTCGCATTTCCTGGATGGAGGGAGTCCTATGGAGCAAGCTGTCATTCTTGCCGCAGCGAGGACGCCGGTCGGAAGATACATGGGGGGGTTGAGAGACGTGCCAGCCTACGATCTGGCTGCTCTTGTGTTGAACGAGGTCATTGGCCGGGCGGCCATTCGGGCCGAAGCGGTGGATGACGTGGTACTGGGCCAGTCCTACCAGAACGGCGAGTACGTCAATATCGCCCGCATGGCGTTGCTCAAAGCCGGTTGGCCTGACTCCGTCCCCGGCGTCAGTCTGGATCGTCGCTGCTGCAGCGGGCTGGACGCGGTCTGCCAGGGAGCCATGATGATTCAGTCCGGTCAAGCCGACCTGGTGGTGGCCGGGGGCGCGGAAAGCATGAGCACGGCCGAATTCTACGTTCCGGGAGACATCAAATGGGGCGTCGGCGGAAAGAGAGGTATGCCCAGAGGACACGGCGATTTGGCTATCTGGGGGATCCCGTTCTACGATCGCATCCAGAGGGCCCGGGTCATGTCTCAGCCCGAGGATCGATATGGGGTTCTGCCTTCCATGATGTCGTGGGCCGAAACCGCCGCAAAGGAGGAAGGGATTTCCCGCGAAGAGTGCGATCGGTGGGCTCTCGAGAGCCATCGCAAGGCCTGCGCCGCCCAGGACGCCGGAAAATTCGACGAAGAAATGATTCCCGTCTCCGTACCCCGGAAAAAAGGAGACCCGCTGCAGTTCGACAGGGATGAGAACCCCCGGCCCGATACCACCCTTGAGGCGTTGGCGCGTCTCAAGCCCGTCCTCGGCGGTGTATGCACCGCGGGCAACTCCTCTACGGAAAACGACGGGGCGGCCGCGGTATTGGTGGCGTCGGGAAGGAAGGCGCGTGAACTCGGGCTGCGACCGATGGCCGCCTTGAAATCCTTTGCGGTGGTGGGCGATGATCCGCGCTACACGTACAGGACCGTTCCTGCGGCTGTGGAAAAGGCCTTGAACAAGGCCCGGGCTTCCCTGGAGGAAATGGATCTAATCGAAGTACAGGAGGCTTTCGCAGCTCAGGTCCTGGCGGACCTCAAGCAAATGGGCGTGGGACCCGATCAATATGACAAGGTAAACGTGAACGGTTCGGGAATTTCTCTCGGTCATCCCATCGCCTGCACGGGTACCCGGGTGCTCGTGACGCTACTCTATGAGATGCGGAGAAGAAACGTTCGGTACGGCCTTGAATGCATCTGTGGAGGCGGCGGACTCGGAATCGCCGCCCTGTTCGAGAGAAAATGAAGGGGGATTCTCCTTCTCTAAACGGGCTTTTTGACCACCCCCTCAGTCCCCTTGCGCACCCGAAACACCAAGCCGACAAGCGAGGAATCGTGGAGCCGCTCCCTGTTTCTGTGAACCGATACGAATCGTCGACGGACTCTCTAAGGTCTGCACTGGATGGAGCCGACGCCTTCCGGAAGCTGGAACCCGAAAAAAGAGTCTTGATCAAGCCCAACCTGGTGGGCTGGGATCCGGCTTATCCTATCGCCCCCTACGGGGTCTATACGACCTCCCGCCTGGTGGAGGACATGATCCGGTTTCTGAAAGACTTCGGCGTAAGGAATATCACCATAGGAGAGGGCTCGGCTCCCAGGGGCGAGAGGAGGACCAAGGGCAAGGATCTGCGCGGGACCGCCCTGATTTTCAAAGCCCTGGGATACCCCTATCTTCGAAAGAAATACGGTGTCAGGCTGCTTGACTTCTTCGAGGAACCTTTCGAGGAAATCGCGGTGGACGACATCCGTCTTCGCGTGGCCCGTGAGGCCCTGAAGAGCGATTTTTTCATCAACATGCCGGTTCTCAAGACCCACAACCAGACCAAACTGTCTCTGGGTCTCAAGAACCTGAAGGGCTGTATTGACCTCAAATCCCGCAAGCTCTGTCATAACGCCGGCATTCCGCTCGACTACTTCTGTTCGCTCTTTGCAGAAATCATCCAACCGGATCTGACGGTGCTGGACGGAATCTACGGTCTGGAAAAGGGACCCTACTATCTGGGAACCGCCCACCGCATGGACGTGTTGGTCGCCTCGCAGGACCCCCTTGCGGTGGACGTCATGGGCGCCGTCGTTATGGGTTTCAACCCTGCGGAGGTGGATCACATCGCCCTCTATGGCCGAAGGCACGACCGATCCCTGGAACTAGGATTGTTCCCGCTCACTGGGAACAGTCCGGAAGAGTTCGCAAGACCCATGCAATGGGATTTCGCTTGGCGGGAGGACGATTCAGGTCCAAGGGCCTGGGATAAGCTGGGAATCCGAGGAATCCGGATGCCAAAGTACGATCAAAGCCTCTGTACAGGATGCTCCGCCCTGTACAATCCGCTTCTGATGCTGCTCGCCTCCTGCCATACCGGGAAACCCTTCGAAGGAATCGAGGTCCTGACCGGGAAACGCATGGAGCCCGCGGGGGGATTCAAGAAGACCCTGCTTTTTGGCAACTGCATGATCAAAAAAAACTTGAAGAATCCCAGGATCCAGGAAGCCGTTCCGGTGAAGGGCTGCCCCGTGGCCATGGAAGAAATCATCGGCAGGCTGAAGGACATGGGGCTCGATCCAAAACTTGAATTCTTGGCCCGCTTCCGGCATTCGCTCGCCCATCGGTACGACGGGGATTCCGCCTTTGAACCGGACCATTATTTCATGCCGGGAGCCGAGGGAAGGCCGTCTCCTCCATAGCGCCGTTGCCCGGTTACCCGCAATCGGCGCGCCTCATTTTTTTTCGATTTCCGGGAGCCCGAGCTTCCGGTAGTAGGACTTGTGGAGATATACCGCAGCCAGAGGATTGTGACCGGTCACGCGGTCCTTTGCCGCCAGGACAGTGGTCGGTGCCTCGGCATACTTGAAGAAAAGGGAATCATGCCCCACACAAAGACCCAACAGGATATTGAAATGTGTGCGTTCCCGGTTGAGGAGTCTCGCCTGGAAAATCGGATTGCACATGGACTCTTCGGTCCCCTGATAGATCTTTTCCTGATCCTCAATCCCAATGGTTTCCTTGGGGGTCCTGCCGGCCTTGCACACCACCGAAACCACCTCAAATCCGTGCGCCCTTAAGACCCGATCTACGACCCGTGCCTCCTCCGCCAATCCGATGCAGAACGCCAACCCCAGCCGCTGATACCCCATCCTCGCTGCGAACTCGCAGATTTCCTGCAGGCGGGTCTTGGTGGGCTGCATGACATAGGGCCGCTGCTCCCGGTTGGCATAGGCCTCGGCCTCCTGCCTTGAGGCCTCGAGCGCGAACCGGCGGACCCCTGAAACATCATACTCCGCATTGGCCGCATCAAGCACACGCTTCCGGGCCAGCGTCGGACAGCCGGCTTGGCCTTTTCCGTTTTGATCAAAACAGATCCTTTCGGGCGCCTTGATTTTGCAAGAAGCACAGGAAGGACTTTTCTCTGAATGGCGTTCATCTTTCATGCTCTCCTCCACAGGGCCGACAAAGCGGGCTTTCCCCCGCTGTATGAATACACCACCTGGCCCCCCGCTCCGATCATTATTCGCTCCACACCATGTTCGCGTCCAATGCCATGGGAAGGCCTTTGCTTACGGCTACGGGGTTCACGTCCACCTGCCGGATCTCCGGCCGCTCGCTCCCCAGCTCACCCAGCCTCACCAGCATATGGGCCATGGCATCTTTGCGGATCGGGGCCATGCCCCTCAGTCCTTCCAGGAGTGCCGATGACTCCACCCTGCCCATAAGAGCGCGGGCCTCCCGATGGTTCAAGGGCGCAAGGGCAAAAGCCACGTCCGGTCTCAATTCAGAAAAGACACCGCCCGCTCCGAACATGACACAAGGTCCGAACCGCTCGTCGCGAAGGTATCCGATCATCAACTCATAGTCGGCCTTCACGTACCGCTGGAGGACCATGCGTCCCCTACCCTCCATTTTCTTTTCAAGCTCCATGTAGGCCGATTTCAATCCCCCCATGTCCGCAATCCCCAACAGGACCAGGCCGTGCTCGGTCTTGTGAAGATCCCCGGGCAGCAACCCTTTCAGCACAAGGGGAAAGCCGAACTTCCCCGCACACTCCTCCGCCTCCGACATCGAGGAGATCCCTTGTTCCTCCACCACAGGGATCCCGTGCCTCGAAAGCCATTTCTTGGTCTCCACCTCATCCCAGATCCGTTCCGTGCCGCCCCCTTGTGAGGGAGATATGCTTACATTCCTTTGCACCTCTTTCTGGTCCCAGTTCAAGAAGGCCGTGTCGGGTTTGCGCGACCCGAATGCCGAAGCCGCGGACAGACACTCCGCGGCCCGAGAGATTTCGCCGAACACCGGGATGCGGCACTTTTCCGCACGTGAGCGAAATTCCCGTACCTCTTCCCGAGGACCGAGCAGCCAAAAGACCAGGGCCTTGCCGGCCTGGTCCGCGCTGGCTTTCCATGCCTCCAGGTCGATCGCGTCTTCTCCCAACCCCGCTACGTAATGGATCAGGACGGCATCCACGTGACGGTCTTTCAGCAACACCGAGAGGACCCGTTCATAGGCCTCATCCCTCCCGTGCAGCTCCATGGCCGGGTAGATGTCCACCGGGTTGGAAACCGGCATCCAGGAGGGAAAGATCCCCGTCAGGGCCTTCCGGGAGGCTTTGGAGAGATCGGCGATCCCGACACCGCCTCGCTCCAAGAGGTCACAGGACAAAATTCCGGCACCACCGCTGAAAGTGAGGACCGCGACTTGGCACGATTTCCCGAGCATTGGGTAGGCCGACAAGGTCGTTGCCAGATCCACCATCTGGTGAAAATCCTCCGCCAGGGTGACCCCCAACGCCCGGAGGACGCTCCCCGAGAGGCGCGAATTTCCTGAAAGGCTGTAGGTGTGGCTCAGGGCGGCGCGCGAACCGGCTTCGCTTTTTCCACCCTCCAGGAGCACGATCGGCTTCTTTGACCGGCACGCAATCTTCGCAAAAAATCTGCCTCGCCGCATGGATTCCAAATAGAGGGCCACGGCCTCCGTGCCCGGGTCCTCCAGGAGATAGCCCAGGAGATCGCATTCATCCACATCCGCTTTGTTCCCGATGGAGCACACCTTTCCGATTCCAATGCCCCTCCGGCCCATCATGTCGGCCAGAAAAGCGGCGCTGAGCATTCCGCTCTGGACTATCAGTGATACCCGGCCGGGGATCAGCGCGGCCCGGTAGATCCGCGAACTCATGAACGTGAAAAACCATTTCCTGGGAACGTCCACCAGGCCCATGCAGTTGGGCCCCCAGATCCGGATGCCGTTCTCCCGGGCGATGGCCACACATCGCTCCTGGATCTTGCGCCCTTCATCTCCCGTTTCCGCGAAGCCGGCGCTCTCGATCATGACCCTGGATATGCCCTTTCGCGCACACTGCTCGAGAACCGGGGGAACCATCCCGGCGGGGACGAATATGATGGCCAGATCCACGGGTCCCGGAATCTCCTCCAGGGAAGAAAAACACGGAACCCCGTCCACTTCACTGTAGTTGGGATTCGCCGGATAAATAGAACCCCGGAAACCGTACCTTATATTGACCAGGAGCTGATGACCGCCCCTGCGAGGACTCGCTCCCACAACGGCCACGGACCCGGGGTTAAAGAATTTCTCCATGGATTCCCTGTCGCTCCTCCCATCTATTCCTTTCCCGTTACCGCGTTATAGCCCAGCTCAAATGCCCGCCTGTTTACCGCAAGCTTTTCGCCTGAAAAGACATCAGCGAGAGGAGAAAGGTAACGCTCTTTGCCAAGAGAGGTCCAGGGAAGCCCCGCAAAGGCTCCCACCATGACCACGTTGTGTGTCAGCGGATTTCCGGCCTCCTTGGCCAGTTCGGTGGCCCGGACCACCCGAATTTGATCCGCCCGAGTCCTGATGGCTTCGATCAAGCGTTCCACGGGCGGATAACTGCTTGTCTTCCGAAGCACATCCAGCGGATAAAACGGCCGGTCGTTCATGACCACCCGTACCTTCCTGTGCCCGTATTCGCTGAGGATGCGGTAGACTTCCAGCGGCTCGAATCCGATGATGATGTGCGCCTGTGCCAGAGGGATCAAGGGCCCGTAGGGATGATTCCTGGAAATCCGGATGTGACTGGATACGGAACCGCCCCTCTGGGTGGCACCATAAGTTTCCCCCACACTCACAGTGCAGCCTTGCTCGCAAAAGGCCCTTGAGATCATATCCGAAGCCAATATGTTCCCCTGCCCCCCTACTCCGGAGACGATAATGTTTAGAGGATCGTGGGGGAGCTCCACCTTGCTTACTCCTTGTCCGATTCCACGACAATGGCCCCCTGGGGGCACAGGGAAGCGCACACGCCGCATCCCATACACAACACGTCGTCAATTCGGGCTTTCCCGCTCTTATCGTCCCAGATGTTCGCGGGGCAGGAAAACACCCGGCTGCAGAACCGATTGCACCCGCATTGGTCGCCGAGGCACATTGTCTCATCCACCCGGACCCGAATGTTATTGTTTCCCGCTCTTAAAGCCTGGAGGGCACACTCCCTTCGCAGCACCAGAACCTTGAGTCCCTTCTTTTCAAGGAGCCGGAGGATCGCCCCGACCGTTTCATGGACTTGATAGGGATCTTGCACGGCCAATGGGATATCCAGGGCTCGGATCAGACCTTCCATGGACACGGGATACGCATCCGCCCCACCCGCAGTCCGTCCGCTTCCGGGATGAGGTTGATGGCCCGTCATGGCCGTTGTTTCGTTGTCGAGGATGATGCACAGGAAATCGGCTCCACTGCTTTTCGCATTCATCAAGGGAGGGACTCCCGCATGATAGAAGGTGGAATCTCCGATCACTGCAATGATCGGCTGGGCAAAGCCCAACGTATTGAGTTTGCCCAGGCCGCTGGCCAACCCGAGCCCCGATCCCATGGAATGAACCGTGCGGAGGGTTTCGAAACCTGTAGGCAGCACGCCCAGGGCATAGCACCCGATATCGCCCAATACAAAGCCCTGTCTCCCGTCAAGTTCCAGGGCCTTGTTCATGGCCCAGAATGACGCCCTGTGGGGGCATCCCGCACAGAGGCTGGGATATCTCATGGGAAGCGAAAACGCCTCCGCCTTTTCCTTCAGGGCCATGCTGCCTGAAGGGCTTTCAAAGGGGATCCCCAAGGCCCCCGACATGACCCGGGCCGCAATGTCCGGGTCGATTTCGCCCATCCCCCTCCCCTTCAGGATCCAGGGAACATCTCCCGACTTCTTTCCGAGAAAGCGCAATTCCCCGGCCTCTTCCCAATTCTCGGCCGCCACGAGCATCACCTGCTCCTCAAGGAACGGTTCGATTTCCTCTAAAAAGAGGAAGGTCTTGGTCCGCTCCAGGCATTTGAGCACCGGTTCCAAGGGCAGGGGCCACAGGGTCCCGACCTTCGCAATCCCCACCCGATTTTCCACCCCCAACCGTTCTGCAGCCTCGATCGCGTAGAAGTACCCGACGCCGCTCGCAAAAACGATCAGATCCGGCCTGTCGGGACCCGAATAAGAATTAAAGGGACTCTCTGAAAACCGACCTCTGGCGGACTCGAGTTTTTCGTGGGAAGCGGGATGAAAACGGGCGGCGGTAATGAACCGGTCGCCCGGAAGAAGTGCAGGAACATCGTCATTTCGATGAATGGCGCCCAGCGTCAATGTTCCGCGGGCATGACAGATTCGCGTGACCAGTCGAATCATTACCGGAAGGCCTACAGCCTCCGAGAGCTCAAAGGCCCAAATCACCATATCCCGTGCTTCTTCCGGCGAGGACGGTTCTACCAGGGGGACATGAGCAGGCGGCGCCAAGTACCTTGTGTCCTCCTCTTTGACGCTCGAATGCGCGCCGGGGTCGTCTGAAACGATGAAAACCAGGCCGCCCCGAATTCCGGACATGGGCAGAGTGGTCAAAAAATCCATGGCCACGTTGAGTCCGTCCGCTTTCATCACGCACAGCGCGCGGAGCCCGGCAAAGGAGCCGGCGGCGGCCACCTCCAACGCCACCTTTTCGTTCACCGACCACTCTGCATAGATTTTTCTCTGATCCGCCGCTGCGGCCAGACACTCCAGGATCTGAACAGATGGCGAGCCGGGATAGGACGACGCCACCCGCACACCGGCTTCGATCGCTCCACGGGCGGACGCTTCGTTCCCGGAAAGGATGCAACGCCTCCCCTCCTCATCCAGATTCCAGTACATCACCGTCATCCGTCGGTCCTCACATTTTCATTCCCTCAGGCCTTCATCCCGGCATTTCAAGGGTCTTGCTCCGTCAGCCGGAAAAGCCGGATAATCATTGTACTTGCCTCTTGACCCTATCTTCTGCAGCGGTCTTTGGGGCCCTTCGCAACCGCACTGCGAGGCATGCGGAACCCGTCTTTTTTGGAACCGCCGTGTTTCTCCAAGATTCCGGACTCCCAACAGGCGAGTACACCGTTACCACATACACGATTTCATTGACAACATCCAAACCGCTCGGAGGCGTTCGAGACGGCCGTATACCCGCTATCCCCCGGCGAACCCTGCAGGCCGTGCTGCCCAAGCCGCGGCCCCGGGAGGGGCTGCCCGCCACCCGGGCTCGGAGTCTTTTCTCGTTCGTGTCCATTCGGAAGCGTCTTTCAGGCTCTTTGCGTTTCCAACTCGGAAATGAGCGGTTTCCGGACAAGGACCGGGTCGAAAAGGGAAGTTCCAGCCCCGGCACCGTTCCCGATCCGGGCGGAAATCCGATTCCCATCCGAATGAGGATTCCTCAGAACACCTTATAGGGCAGCCAGGTCGCAATTTTGGGGAAAATCATCACGAGCGCCAATCCGAAGGCCTCCACTACGGTAAAGGGAAGCACGGATCTGTAGATATCGCCCATCGTGATATAGGGCGGAACAATGCCCTTCATGTAGAAGAGGTTGAAACCGAACGGAGGGGTCATGTATCCGATTTCCATGTTGATGGTAAAAAGAATGCCGAACCATACGGGATCGAACCCGTGGGCCTCCACCACCGGAAGAAAGATGGGTACGCAGATCATCATGATGCCGGCGGGATCGAGCACCATGGCCAACAGGAAAATCACCATTTGGATAAAGACAATGCTCCCCCAGGCTCCGCCGGGGACATACTGCATCACGTCCTCGATCAAATGGGATGCCCCCATTCCATGATAGGCGGCGCTGAAGCAGTACGCGCCGAACAGGATCCACATGATCATCCCCGTAAGTCTGAAGGTCCGAAGGGAGGCCTCCTTGACCAGATTCCAGGTGAGCTGCCTGTAAACCACGGCTGACAACAGCGCTCCGAGAACGCCCACTCCGGCCGCTTCCGTGGGTGTGGTGACCCCGAAAATAATGGAACCCAACACGCCGAACACAATCAAGATGGGCAGGATGACCGCTTTCAGCGCCCTCAATTTCTTCACCCAGTCGCCCCGGTACTCAGGGGACAGGGCCGGGCCGAGATGCGGCTGGAAGTAACAACGAACGGCGATATAGGCGGACACGAGGATGAGAAGGAGAAGGCCCGGGAAGACCCCGCCGGCGAAAAGCTTTCCCACGGATTCCCCGGAGATAAGCGCGTAAAGGATCATGATGATGCTGGGGGGAATCAGAATGCCCCAGCCGCCTCCGGAGTTGATGCACCCCACCGCCATCAATCTGTCATAGTTCCGCTCCAGCATGGAGGGCAGAGCAATGGCCCCCATGCTCACCACGGCGGCTCCGCTGATTCCGCACATGGCGGAAAATATCGCACAGATGATCAGGGTGCCGATGGCCAGCCCCCCTCTGACGGGACCGAACCACAAGTACATCATTTCGTACAAGTCATTGGCGGTGCCGGACCTTTCCAGGATCATGGCCATAAAAACAAACAGGGGGATGGCCACGAGCGTGAATTTGTTCATGGCCCCCCAGGTTTGCGCCGCCACCATGTAGAAGGCTTCCGGGCCCCAGGTGACATAAATAAACACCATGGACACGCCGCCAAGGACGAAAGAAAGGGGCAATCCGAGAATAAGAAAAACGAAAAGGGAAACAAAAAACAGCAAAGTCAGGAGTTCAATGCTCATCGGGTCTCCCCTTCTCCGATCTCATGACCCGGAATCTCTTTGCGCGGCACCAGTACCAGAATGTCCCGCATCAACTTGGCGAACCCTTGCAAGAGCAAGAAAAGGGCCCCGATGGGAATCATCAATTTGAATGGATATAGAGGGGGGTTCCAGGCCGACTGGGAGTGCTCCAGGGTGGTGAGGGATTCCCATGCCAGAGAACCTCCGAAGTAGAACATCATCCCTCCGAACATAAAAAAAAGAGAGAATGTGAAAATGTCCGCCACGGCCCTCCCCTTTTCCGAAAACCTACTATGCAGAATGTCCACGTTTACGTGCCCATTCCACCTCAGGATGTGTCCCCCCGAGAGGATTACATACACACCAAAGACCAGCTGGGTCAGTTCGTTTCCCCAAACCGTGGGAGAATTGAAAAAGTATCTCCTGATGACCTCGGTGAGGACGAGCGCGAACATGATCAGGACCCCAAAGGAGAGGATTCTCCCCACCCAGTCGTTCAATCCGTCAATGAACCGCAATATCGCGTCCAATGTGTGCACGCCGACCCTCCCTCCTAGAGGAGGCCATTTGACCGCGAGGTCGTGGAAAGACACGGCGAAACGCGGGTCAAATGGCCGCACTGATCTCGGATGCGCCCGATGCCGGTTTTGCCTCTTCATCGAGCGCCACTTCTGCTCAAGAGCGCCCTCAACGGCCCAGGCTGGCTTGAAAATCCCTCAGCATCTCGACCGCTTTTGCACATTGTGGCCCCTTCTTGGCGGTCTCATCCCAGATCTTCATGGCCGCCTCCTGCATTTTCACGTACTCGCCCTGGGGCAAATGGAGCACCTCCACATCCTTGTCTTTCTTCGCCTTTTCGAGGGCCTTCTGCTCCAGGTAAATGTATTGGTTGGTCCTCATCCAGAACTGCTCGCTCAGAGCGGCATACAAGACTTTCTGGATGTCGTCCGGAAGTTTTTCGATCGCCTTCATGTTCACCAGCCATATGTCGGTGGCCGCGATGTTGAGGGCCGGCTTGAGGTGGTATTTGCACATGTCGTATAGACCCATGCTGTAGGCCCCTTGAACGGCTCCCCAGTGCGCCCCGTCCACGACTCCGGAGGACAGGGCGGCGTAAACCTCGCTCCCGGGGATGTAAGAAGCGGCCGCGCCAATGGAACTCAGGAAGGTCTGAAGAACGCCGGAGGAGCGGAGTTTCAGGCCGTTGAAGTCATCGAAAGTCTTCACGGGTTTTTTGAGTGCAACCTCGGTGGGATAGACCTTGTCCGTGGCATAGTATAGACCATGCTTCGCGCATTCCTCCTTCATCATGTCCTCGAAGCCGACCCACTGATGAAAGTAGGCGGCCTCCCAGACATTTTGAAAATTCAGCGGAAGCCCCGACGCCACGTTCATCAGCGGAACCTGGTCCCGGGGGTAAGCGGATGAGGTCACGCCGATCTGGATCATGCCTCTTTTTACGGCGTTGAAAATCTCTTTGGAGGGCACCAGCGAGCCGGCGGCAAATAGCTCGATATCAAGGCGGCCGCCGGTTCTTTCCTTGATTCGGTCGATGACGACCTGGGCGCTGTCTTTAAATGATACGCTGGCAGCGGGCCAGTGGACCTGGCATTTCCACTTGATGACGTCGTCTGCAGCCTCAACAACCATCGTCCCTGTGAAAAGGAAGACGGCGGTGAACAAAACACAAGCCAAAAGGCTCAAAAACAGGCTTCGCTTCTTCATCACAACTCCTCCTGTGGTTGGTTGTGAAAAAAACCAATCTCCTTCATAAAGCACGCTGCTTGCCTATCACCCCCTTTCCCACGGGCCGTGGCAATTTGTTCAAGAATCTCGAGCGGCTGTATTGTATCCCGGGAACCCCCCCTTCATACCGCCCCGGAGAAGCTCCGTGCGGCTTGAAATTTTTTCAAGTCGCCAAGCGGCCATAAGAAAATCCCCTCGGAACAAGTATCCGCCTGCGAAAACGTCCCGGCCCTTTTGCAAGAACGGCGATCCGATTCCAGCGGCCCATTTGCAGGAGCACGGCTTGCAGTCGCGGCCGGTTCAATGGAACACCCTTCCTCCGCACACATTGATGCTCTGGCCGGTGATACCCCCTGCCTCTTCGGAAGCCAAGAACACAACGAGTCCGGCAATCTCTTCAGGCTCCAGCAGCCGCTTCTGAAGGCTTCGGCCCAGGGCCTTCTCCATGACTTCATCCCGGGAACAATCCCTGTTTTTCGCCATCTGCGCCACATACCCTTGAGGCCCTGTGAACATGTCCGTCCTCACAAAAAACGGACATATCGCGTTGACCGTGATTTCCGGGTATCCCTCCATGGCGATCTCGCTTGCCAGGGACTTGGTCAAGCCCAGGAGACCGTGTTTCGAGGCGCTGTAGGCCGTATTGTAGGGGACCGCCGTCTTCCCCGCCGTAGAGGCGATCAGAAGAATTCGGCCTTTTCGCTGTGCTTCGATCAGCGGGAGGAAGCCCTTAATGACCAGATAGGCGCCGAAGAGGTTCACCCTAAGAACCTCCATAAAGGTCTCGTCCTCGTATTCCAGAAATTTTGAGCGCATGGAAATCCCCGCATTGTTGACCAGAATGTCCATATGATCGAAGGCGTTGCGGGATGCGGACACCAGGGCATCGACCTCTTTGGCGGAGGTCACATCGCAGGGAACCGGCACGGCCTCTCGTCCCTTATCGCGCACCTCCCTCGCCACATCCTCCAACTGGTCCTTGGATCGGGCGGCAAGGACAACATGCGCACCCTCCTCGGCAAAAGCCAAGGCGATGTGTCTTCCTATTCCTCTGCCCGCTCCTGTGACTACGGCCACCTTGTCTCTCAGTCTCATACGAACCCCCGGTTCGCCGGGTCCTCAAGATATGCTTTGACAGGCGCTCTTGGGTCGATGCCATGCGGGGAACTCCGGACGGAGCTCGCCGGGCTTTGGGAAAAGGGATGGGACACTCGGAGAGTCATGGTTTTGACGGAAAAGGGCACAGTACGAAACACGGCCGAAAAACGTCCGCAACCATTGCCAAGGCAATGGGCACCCGGACCGGGAATGGAAAAATCGTCCGGGGCCTTTTCGATCGTGCAAAACGGACGGGCATCCACACATGCTCCTTCGCCCTTGCAGGAGTTCCGGTCTACCTCAAAAGGTTCCATGCCCTTCCTATCCGGAGAACCGAAACGGGACAGCGATCTTCGACAGCCCAATTTTTGACCATTCTCACCGTTAGGGATGCATCGTAATTGTTGAAATACCACACCGCATTTCACGTGGTGCTTCCCGCCGAGGCGGGACCGCGATGATCTTGAGATAAGACAGGGGTTTCAAAGGTCGCTTGGCGTCCGCGTTCCCACGGGCATCCCGGGCCCCATGCGACCGGAACATCTCACCCGTTGGGGACTTTGCTGTTATCTCAAAAACCGGCTCTTGTCAAGATGATTTCGAGGTTTATCATAACATGACTACAGAATTGTGCCATATATTAAAGCTTAACCATACAAATTCTCTTGACATTAGAGCCTCGCTTTGATTAATTTTCATCCATAAATGAGCAATTTCCGAATTGGCAACGCACGAGTGCCTGGAAAACATTGCTGGATGGCCACCGGTTAAGGGCTCGCTCAAAAATAAGTTCGCAGAATTGACGCTCAGATTTGGGTTGGATTTGGCTGTCGCGATTGAATGAAGCCACAGAAATAGTGAACTATTTT
>CAYVUX010000027.1:0-11390 GCA_964455075.1 uncultured Desulfobacteraceae bacterium
TTTGCCGACCGTGAGACCGTCCCCCGAGGAATCAGCTTCCCGACCGGGCCCGCTTGGCCCGAGCCCGAAAGCGCCTCCTGAACCGGAGCCTCTTTCTTCGGCCGGGCCCGCGGCATCCCCTCCTGCTCCGGCCGGGAAGCTTCCGGATCTCCGGGGCGTTGAAAGCGCGGCCCCCGTGTACCAAGCGCCGGGTAAGGAGCCTGTGAGGCTCGCTCGGCCTTTGTACAGGTTGAATCCGCCGCCCGAATATCCACCGATGGCCAGGCGGAGAGGCCATGAGGGCCAGGTGCTGCTGAGAGTTCTCGTAGATCGCGAGGGAGCGGTCAAAAAACTTGACGTGGAACGTTCGAGCGGTTATCGGATCCTGGACCGGGCCGCGATCTCCTCGGTGAGAGGCTGGCGTTTTGAACCCGGTACAAAGGGGGATGAGCCCGTGGAGATGTGGGTAAAGGTGCCGGTTCGATTCGAACTTCGCCGATGAGCCTTTGAAAAGCCGATTTTTTACCGATTTAAGCCTTGAGCTTAAATCGGTAAAAAGTGGTGTCTTGCCGAGCCTGTGCTGCCGCGATTCATCCGCCTCACGCGGAAGCATTTTTCAAAAGTTTCGAGGGCGAAAGGAGTCCGATAACAATCGCACCCGGTCTCTCCCGGCGTCTGCTCGGAATCGGCCTGGGAAGGAATGGGATGGATTGATATGTGTCCGGCGGAAAGGTCTCGGAAATGGATCGGGTCTTGATTGGTTACCGGGGGAAATTGGATACGCAATTCGTGTTTTCGCCACGAATCGCGGGGTTGTGCCAGGCCTCCGGAAACTCCTGGCCCCGGACGACACAGGATTCCACCCAGGGATCCATCACCTCTTTCATATGTGAAAGCTCCCGGGCGCTGTAGCCGCCTCCCTCCAACGTGAAGAATTCCGGGAGAAGGACCTCTCCGGGGACAAAGGGTTGAAGTACGTGGAGCCGCGCACCGCGAACCGCCTTCGCAATCCCTCTGAGCGTGGATGCGTCCACGATGGGACGTACGCACGTGGTGCGGAACTCGTAATCCGGTGCCGCTTCCATGATGGTGCGAATGCTTTCTACAATGCTTTGCGCGTCGTATGCCCCTGCGATGAATCGGGGATAGCAAACAGGATCCGTCTTCACATCCATGGCCACGTAGTCTAGGAGTCCACGGGTCAACAGCGTGCGGATCACATCGGGTCGGCTGCCGTTCGTGTCGAGTTTGATCCGGAATCCCATCTCCCGGATTGCACTGCAGAAAGAGTCCAGATCCTGCTGAAGGGTGGGTTCGCCGCCTGAAACGACCACTCCGTCCAGGAGACCGCGGCGGTCGGCGAGAAACTCCAGGACGTTTCTTTCTTGGAGGTCCGGCTGCGACGATGCCTCCCGTCTGACCAGTTCCGGATTGTGGCAATAGGGGCACCGGAAATTGCATCCGGACAAAAAAACGACCGCGCTCACCAGACCCGGATAGTCGATCAGCGAGTGTTTTTGAATGCCGCCGATGATCACCCCTTACTCCTCCTTTTAACCTTTTAGCACGCCCTGGAGCCGGACATCGCAGCTTGCCCTTCCAGGCCCAATCGCGCGGAATCCAAGCCGTTCGGTTCGACCTCGAACGTTTTTCTCAAACGGAACTCTGCCTGCTTTCCGTCATTCCACTGTTTGACGGGGCGCAAATACCCCACTACCCGGGAGTACACCTCGGTTTCCGCACCGCATACGGGACAGGTCTCGTGCTTGCCGCTCAGGTAGCCGTGCGACGGACACACACTGAACGTCGGGGTGAGGGTGAAATAAGGAAGGCGGAAGCGGCCCACCACTTTCTTGAGCAGGCTTTTCAAGGCTTCCGTGTCGGTCACCTGCTCGCCGAGAAAGATGTGAAGCACGGTTCCGCCCGTGTATTTCGTCTGAAGGTCGTCCTGCAGGCTCAGGGTCTCGAAAATATCGTCCGAATAGTTCACGGGCAGCTGGGTGGAATTTGTATAGAAGGGCGCTCCGCCTTTGCGGGATTCCGCCTCGTTCGCACAAAGGATATCCGGGTATTGCTTCTTGTCCAGCATGGCAAGCCGGAAGGAGGTCCCTTCCGCGGGCGTTGCCTCCAGGTTGTAGATTTCGCCGGTTTCGTGCTGAATCCCGGAGATGACATCCCGGATAAAGTCCATGGCCCTCAGGGCGAAGATCCGTCCGGAGCGGCTCCCGATATCCGTTCCCAGAAAATTCACGCATGCCTCGTTCATACCGAGGAGACCGATGGTGGAGAAGTGGTTTTTCCAGTAGAGGCCTCTCCCCCTTTTGATGTCCCGGAGATAGAATTTCGAATAGGGATACAGGTTTTTGTCCGTGAACCGTTCCAGGATTTTTCGCTTGATGGCGAGGCTTTCCGCGGCCAGAAGGATGGTCTTCTCCAGACGCTCAAAGAACGATTGCTCGGTCCGGACCAGGTAGCCGATCCGGGGGAGATTGACGGTCACCACTCCGATGGACCCCGTTAGGGGGTTGGCCCCGAAAAGCCCTCCTCCCCGCTTCATGAGCTCTCGATTATCCAGCCTCAGGCGGCAGCACATGGACCTCGCGTCCTCGGGCGACATGTCGGAGTTGACGAAATTGGAGAAATACGGGATCCCGTATTTTCCCGTCATTTTCCAGATCATGTCCAGGTTGGGATCATCCCAGTCAAAGTCCTCTGTGATGTTGTAGGTGGGGATGGGGAAGGTGAAGACCCGACCCTTTGCGTCCCCGGCCATCATGACCTCGGCAAAGGCCCGATTGAGCACGTTCACCTCCTTTTGAAAATCGGCGTAGGTTGCCGACTGTTCTTTGCCGCCGATGATTACGGGCAGGTCCTTGAGGGTGGGGGGCACGGTCAAGTCCAGGGTAATGTTGGTAAAAGGCGTCTGAAAACCCACCCGGGTAGGTATGTTGATGTTGAACACGAACTCCTGGAGAGCCTGTTTGACCCCCCGGTAATCCAACCCGTCATGGCGGAGAAACGGGGCCAGAAGGGTGTCAAAGTTGGAGATGGCCTGTGCGCCGGCCGCTTCGCCTTGAAGGGTGTAGAAGAAATTGACGATCTGTCCGAGGGCCGACCGGAAGTGCCTCGGGGGCGAGCTTTCCACCTTGCCTTCCACGCCCCTGAATCCGTTTCGCAGGAGATCCATCAGGTCCCATCCCACGCAGTACACGGCCAGGATATTGAGATCGTGGATGTGGAAGTCTCCTCCTTTGTGGGCTTCCCGGATCTCCGGAGGGTACACCCGGTTCAACCAGTACTCGGAGGTCACCTCCGAGGAAATGTAGTTGTTCAAGCCCTGGAGAGAGTAGGACATGTTGCTGTTTTCTTTGATTTTCCAGTCCAGTTTCTGGAGATATCCCTCCACGATTTCTTCACCGGCCTTGGAAGCGATGGCGCGGATTTGGGCGTGTTGCTCGCGATAAAGGATGTAGGCCTTGGCGGTCTTGTGAAAAGGGCTGTCGAGGAGCACCCGTTCGACGATGTCCTGGATCTCCTCCACCTCGGGCACCGGGCCCAAGCGCAATTCGTGAGCCAGCGTAAGCACCCGAAGTGTGAGTTTCTGGGCTTCCCTCCGGTCGAACTCCCCGGTCGCCTTTCCCGCCTTGGCGACAGCTTCCGTGATCTTTGAGGAGTCGAATTCAACGACCCTGGAATCCCGCTTTCTGATCTTCTCAAACATGGTGCGCCCCCCGGTATGCGGACAGAAGTGAGGATGAAACTGTTTCTCTGAATGGCGGCTGAAGCCGAAAAGACAGAACTTCACTGGATTTGACAAAGGAATCCCGGGCTGAAAGAACCGGTCGCTCGGGAACATTTCACTTATGGATGGAGATCCTACACAATATGTTGATATGTGTCAATGGAGAAATGTCAATATGTAGGAAAAATTTCAAAAGAGGCGTGACCATGAGACGGGTCTTCTCGATCGGTGTTGGAGGCGATCGGAGGGGTCGAGCGTCCGGTCTGCCCTGTGGCAACCGGAAAAAAACTGGAAATCGGTTCTTACAAGTCTTTTGAGGTTATTCTAAGTTACTATAGTCGTAACAGAAATACGTTTGACTAAAATACCATCTTAAAGTGACTTAAAAATGTTGACATGCCCTCGCTTTTTCTGTATGCGTGCACAAAGCTCACGGCTCCCCGAGCCGTCTTTTACGCAATTCGAGTCGAAGGAGAATGGACCGTGTCTTTCAGTCGCCTGCTGTTGCATAGCATCATTCTGGGGGTGGTTGTTTTCGGGACCGCGGGTTCTATGAGAGCAGAGGGTGTTGCCCTTGAGGAACTCCTGGATGTGCTCGAGGACAAAGGGATATTGGCGGCCGAGGAGTCGGAAAGGATCCGCCGCGCCTACACCCTCGAGAGGAAGCGGCTGGTCGCAAAAGAACGAAGGATGGAGTCCATGATCGCGAGCCTCGAAGAGCGGGAGGCCGAGCTCGACAGAAGGGAGAAACGGCTCGAAATGAGAGAGAAGCCCGTTTTAATGGAGAAAGCCGTCCTCCGGGGGGAGGAGAAACCTTCCGAACCGGTTCGGCCGGAAGCCGGATCGTCACACGAAGAGAAGGAGCCGGCGTTCTGCCTGTCCGGCTTGGGGTCGGAGGATTCGATACTGTGCTTCAACGGCCTGCTCCAATCCGATTACAGGTACTACTCTTACGACGAAGGAGACCCGGACAGGAACCGGTTTGATATTCGCAGGGCGAGACTTGGACTCGATCTGCGTTTGAACGGCCGGTTTCGCTTCAAGGCCCTTTACGAATTCGAAGGGGCAGGAAGCCGAAGGCTGCTTGACGCCTGCCTTGATGTCCGAACGAGCCCGCTCATCTCCTTTCGAATAGGGCAGTTCAAGAAACCCTTTGGGTTGGAGGAGAGCACCCGGGACAAGGACATCTTCTTTGCCGAGCGGTCCATGGCCCACTGGCTGGGCCCCTACAGAGACCTGGGTCTCATGGCCTACGGCTCGCTTCTCACCGACAGGGTCTGGTACGGGCTGGGCATATACAACGGAGACGGCCTGGACGATACCTCAGGCGGCGATGTGGATGCCCCGGAATTCTCCGGGCGCGTTGCGGTTTCGCTGTTCGGTGGGGATCGGCCCTCGCCGGCCGGGCATCTCCAGATCGGGGGGTCTTACCGCTACGCGAGGATCGACAGAAACAACGTGGACTTCGAGGTCATGACCGCCGGGTTGACCACGTTTCTGGATGTGGCTTCGAGGGCCAAATACCGCGTGATCCAGGAAGCGGACTCAAGGCGTGCCATGGGCCTCGAACTCGGATGGACAAAGGGTCCCGTGGCGCTCGCGGCGGAGTATCGCAACATGGAGTACCGCGAAATCGCCACCTCCGTGGAGTCCTTTGACGTGGAAATGGACGACTGCTATGTCAGTCTCCTCTGGATGCTGACAGGTGAAAGGCCGGTTCTTCGGGGCGGGGGGGTTGAGCCCATCGCGCCCAAAAAGAACCTGTGGAAAGACGGCTGGGGCGGGCTTGGCCTTGCTGTTCGGTACGATGTGTTTGAGGCTGAGGAGAGCATCTACGACAATCTGGTCACCAAGGGAAATTCCGTCCGGAAAGCCAGAGCCTACACCATTGCGCTGAACTGGTATTTGAACAGTTCCTGCAGGTTGATCTTCGACGCCACGCGCACGGTATTTGATGAACCCCTGCTGGTGGACCGGGATTCCATCCTGGGGACCTCCATCTATGCAGAGCGCGAGGATGTATATACGGGACGTTT
Source organism: uncultured Desulfobacteraceae bacterium (assembly GCA_964455075.1). Taxonomy (GTDB): domain Bacteria; phylum Desulfobacterota; class DSM-4660; order Desulfatiglandales; family Desulfatiglandaceae; genus CAYVUX01. The sequence continues at coordinate 5,758 of CAYVUX010000027.1, forward strand.
TCAGTTTGTGTTTTGATTCAACACCCATGTTTTTTTGAAGGAGGAATTTTTCATGAAGAAAACCGCATCTCTTGCAGCAGTTTTCGTCGCCCTGCTTTTAACGGCTACGGTGGCGATTTGCGCCTATCACCACGAGGGGGAGCAGGATTCCGACAAGTTTCTGGCCGTCTATCCGGACAAGGCGGGCACCAAGCTCGATCGATGCGCGCTTTGCCACTCCGGGGGAGAGGAGGAAACACGGCGCGGTGCGGTTTCCCTGGGCAGCTGCCAATGGTGTCATCAGACATACGGATACGACGGCAGCGGAAACATCATCGATACGCTAAATGCGTATGGAATGGCCTATCTGATCAAAGGCCGCAATGAGAAAGCCATCAGGAGTATCGCAAAGAGCGATTCCGACGGAGACGGATACAGCAACGAGGAGGAGATTCGCGCTTGCCGCCACCCCGGCGACGATACGGACGACCCCGGAAAGGTTCCCGCACCGCACCGGGTTTATTCGATGGCGGAGCTCCAGAGCATGCCCCAGCACACCCAGTTTCTCCTCATGAACACGAACCGCTCCGGGGACCGCTATTCAGAGTACACCGGTGTGATCATGGAGGATCTGCTCCAGGATGCCGGGATGAAAAGCGACGCCACAGGCATTACGGTGTTCGCGCCGGACGGCTGGTCCAATTACCATCCGATGGAGAAAGTGGAGGACCCGGCACTCTACCATGTGAAGGGGGTGTATCCGCAGGCGAATTTCTACTACGACACGGAAGCGGATATCGCCCTCAATCCGGAGGACGGCTGGTGTGATTACAGCGCTCCCGGTTGTCGTGGGCGGTCCCACCTGGATGCCGTCGTCGTACCGGGGGGCTTGAAAATGATCCTGGCCCTTTTGCGGGACGGCGCGCTATTGGACCCGGGAGTCCTGAATCGGGACAACAAGCTGGACGGAGAGGGACCCTTCCGGGTCGTGCCTCCCCAAAAGGAACCGAGTCCGCCGGATCAGTCTTCCAGGGCGGCAAACCAGGACGTGATTTGGCCGTATACTGAGGAGTGGGACCACAATGCCGGTTCGTCGTCCAGGACGGCCACCATCATACGTGTGGAGCCTCTTCCAGCCGGTATCACCGACATTGACCTGCTGGAAGCCGGCTGGGATTACGTGGACGAAGAAAAGGTTATCGTCTACGGGGCCATCGACGGAAAGAGCGGGTGTGATGAGATCGGCCCGAGCGGGAATATCGCCGTGGAGACGGTGAAACTCGGGGCAACGCGCTACCATTTGCGTCTGTTTCTGACCATGGTCCTTCATGAGTCGGAAGGGAAAGTTGATTTTTACTGGACCCTTTCCCGAGTGGAAGCACTTGAAGAGACGGAATGGAAGCGCTGGGGCGACTGTGCGTTCCTGAATGCGGCACTGGATATGAAGATACCGTGCCTCGTTTTGGGCGGAATCCAGTACCAGCTGGATCTTGTAGCTTCCGAATTGCCCACAGATCCGGGAACCCCCTGCTGGAAGTTCCGTTCGATATCGCTCCGCTGATAGAGGGTTTTGTCCGGAAACGGCGGGAAAAGGCCGTTTCCGGACAAGGATTTGACATGCCCGTTTATTTTCTTTCAAATGGACATTTTACTGCCCTGTTACCCTCGGCATACTCGGGCGGCGAGGCGTTGAAGCGTGCCCTCCCCTGCGGTGGGTTAACAGGAAGACACGGTAGCCCGGTGGGTGATGGTGCAAGGTTAGCAATTTGGTCTTTAAGCCCCTTTTGATTCCCGCGGCAGTTTTGACTTGTGCCGCGGACCTGCAAAAAAACCCATAAGGACAAAGATTGACAGATCACGACCCGGCGGCTATTCTTCTCCCAAAGGGAGGTGTCCGGCCATGAGGGAAGACAAGAAGCTTCTTAGCACGCGTGAGGTGGCGGAATATCTGCACATCAACGAGAAACTGGTGTACACGCTGGTGGGGGAGAAGGGACTTCCCGGCTCCAAGGTCACGGGAAAGTGGCTTTTCCCCAAGCACCTGGTAGATCAATGGGTGGAGAATCAGACCATCAACTACCCCAAACCGGCGGATCCGCTCCCGCCGTACCAGGGGCTTCTCATCCTCGCCGGGAGCAATGATATCCTGCTTGACAGGACGCTCTCCCTCTTCAATCGTTACTACCCGGACCACATGACGGTTTTCGGCAATCTCGGGAGCCTCGGCGGCATTCGGGCCCTCAAGAGAAATCTCAGCCATATGGCTACCAGTCACCTCCTCCAAGAAAGCGTAGAAGAGTACAATTTTGGATATGCGCGGGACGAGCTTTCCGAACTGCCGGCGGTGGTCAACTTTTGCTTAAGGGAACAAGGATTAATTGTAAGTCAAGGAAACCCCAAGAGTATTCAAGGGGTGGAGGACCTGTTGAGGGAGGATATCCGCATGGTGAATCGCCCCTTGGGAACGGGAACGCGGCTTCTTCTCGATCGCGAACTGGAGAGAACCGGAATCCAACCGGATCGCCTGGCGGGTTACACCCGTGAGATTGGCAGGCATCTGGACGTGGGACTGGAGGTTTTGTCTGGAAGGGCCGATGCGGGGCCCGCTATTCGAGCGGTGGCCGGGCTGCTGAACCTTGAGTTTCTGCCCTGGAGGTGGGAACGGTTCGATTTCCTTATTCCCAAGGAGCGCTTCTTTGATCGGGGTATTCAACTCTTCCTCGGGTTTCTCCGGGAAGCGGAATTTCGGGCACTGTCGGAAGAACTGGCAGGGTATGACCTCCGCCTTTGCGGCAAGATGGTCTTCCCGCAGGAGGGACTCGAAGAAAAGGAGGGTTAAACGGGTATGTCCCCGAAACCACGGCTGCAGAGAATGGCTGCGATCTGTACGATCGCGTTGCTTTCCTTTCTCCTTTGTCCTCCCGGCGAGGCCCAGACCCGGGAACAAATTATGGTCTTTCATGCGGGTTCCTTGGCGGTCCCTTTTGCCGAGATGGCCCGGGCCTTTGAGGCAAAGCCTCCCGGCACGGAGGTTTTGAGGGAGGCGGCGGGTTCGCGAACCTGCGCGCGGAAAATCACGGACCTCAGGAAACCCTGCGATGTCATGGCTTCGGCCGACTACACCGTCATTGAAGAACTGCTTTTTCCGGAGCATGCCCGTTGGAATCTGAGTTTCGCGACCAACGAAATGGCCATCATGCACCGGCCCGACTCCAGGTACGCCGACGAGATTTCCGCGGAGAACTGGTATGAAATCCTTCTGAGGGAGGATGTGGAGTATGGTCACTCGGATCCGAATTCGGATCCCTGCGGCTACCGGAGCCAGTTGGTCTGGCAGCTCGCGGAACTCTACTACGAAAAACCGGGTCTCTACGAAGACTTGAAGGCCCATTGCCCCCGGAAAAACATCCGCCCGAAGGAGACGGATCTCATCGCCATGCTGGAAGTGGGCCAGATCGATTACGTGTTCATTTACAGGTCGGTTTGCCGGCAGCACGGGATGCCTTATGTGGAACTGCCTGATGAAGTGAACCTGGGATCTTCGCGCCATGAGGCGTTTTACCGCAAAGCACGCATAGAGATCACCGGCAAAAGGCCCGGAGAGACAATCTCCAAGACCGGAAAGCCCATGGTATATGGGATGACCATCCCGGTCGGCGCCCGGAACCCGGAGGGGGCCGTGCGTTTTGTTGCGTTCGTTCTGGGCCCGGAAGGCCGCCGGATCATGGAGAAGAACGGCCAGCCGCCCATCCATCCGCCGGAGGCCACCGGTCGAGTGGACTTGCTGCCCCTTCCCCTGAAAAACCTGGTGCGATGAGATGAAGAGCTTTAACGCCGTCTTCTCCCTCTTGAGCGTTCTTCTGATTCTGTTTGTGGCGGTGCCGCTCATCACCATGATTGTCGGGGGCGATCCGGAGACCCTGCAATCGGCGGCCTCTGATCGCGAGGTAATCTCCTCCATCCTCCGGACCCTCCGGGCGGCGCTGTGGGCCACGCTGGCCGGAGGGGCTCTCGGCGTACCCCTGGCGTACCTCCTGGCCCGGGGAAATTTCCCCGGGAAGAGCCTTGTACAAGGTCTGGTGGATCTTCCCGTCATGATTCCGCACACTGCAGCAGGCATTGCCCTCCTCATGGTTTACGGCAAGGCTTTTTTCGTGGGTGCGGCCTTTGAACGAGCAGGGATTTCCTTTGTGGGAACGGAGGCGGGGATCAGCCTGGCCATGGGGTACGTTTCGATCCCCTTCCTGGTGAATGCGGCGCGGGACGGGTTTTCCGCGGTGGACCCGAAACTCGAGCAGGTGGCGCGAACGTTGGGTGCCTCGCCGTGGCAGGCATTTTGGAGGGTCAGCCTTCCCCTGGCGTGGAGACCCATTCTCTCCGGGGGCATTATGATGTGGGCCCGGGGGCTGTCGGAGTTCGGGGCCGTCATTATCCTCGCTTATCATCCCATGATCGCCCCGGTGCTGATCTGGGAGCGTTTCCAGGCCTTCGGACTCCGGTACGCACGTCCGGTTGCAGTCCTGTTGATTGTATTGTGTCTCTTGATCTTTGCGGTTCTCCGCTGGCTGGCCGCATGGGAAGGAAGGGACCGCTAGACATGCTTCGCCTCCAAGGGCTTGGTCTGAAACTGGGGAGCTTTCAACTACAGAATGTTTCAATGGAGGTGGAGGCGGGCGAGTATGTGGTCATCCTCGGACCCACCGGAACGGGCAAAACCGTGCTTCTGGAGTGCATCGCGGGAGTGAGACGCCCCGACCGGGGCCGGATTGTGATCGGGGACATCGACTCCACCACGCTGCCTCCCGAGGCGAGGAGGCTCGGGGTCGTGTATCAGGACCATGCCCTTTTCCCCCACCTTTCCGTGTACGGGAACATCGCCTTCGGTTTGAAGCTGAAAGGAAAACCGCCGGAAAGGATCCGGGCGGCCGTGGAACACATGGCGCGATTCCTTGAAATCGATGCCCTCCTGGAACGGAAGCCGCTCAACCTGTCCGGGGGCGAGCGTCAGCGGGTGGCGTTGGCCCGGGCCCTGGTTCTTGATCCGAGCGTGTTGCTTCTGGACGAGCCCCTCAGCGCCGTCGACCGGCCCTTAAGGACGCGTCTTCGAAAGGAACTGAAGCGAATCCACGAAGAGATTGGAGTGACCATGGTCCACGTCACCCATGACCTGGAGGAGGCCCTCTTCCTGGGAGACCGGCTTGCCGTTATGGTCAACGGAGTCCTGGTGCAGCAGGGGCCGAAACGGCAGGTGCTGGAACAACCCGCGAATCGCGTAGCCGCGGAACTTCTGGGGATCGAGAATTTCCTCCCCGCAGTCCGGAACAGAGAAAATGTCGTGGCCGAAGGGCTGGGAGGCAAATGCCCTCTCCGGGCGCCTGCTCTTTCGCCGAACCTCCCGGCGAGGTTCTATATCACTGTGCCGGATTGGGCGGTGGTCTTGAACCCTGCGCCCGGAGATGAGCGGGTGTACGCATGGAAAGGGGTGATGCGGATCGCTTCGGCGACCCCCTTTCATGGATCTGTGGATGTCTTGCTCGTCCACGAAAGAGGCGCTCGGCTTCGCGTCGTTCTGTCCAGGCGAGAGGCGACGACAGTCCCCTTGGAGAAAGGCGCGGAAGCGGGTGTGGCGCTGCTCGCAGAGGGCATCCACTGGG
>CAYVUX010000027.1:11400-15100 GCA_964455075.1 uncultured Desulfobacteraceae bacterium
GCCGCTGAGCGAGGAAAGCGTGTCGCGTCCATGAGCCCGAACCCGGCCGGGGAACGTCGCGGGATCCCTCAACGCACCCCGGCCGTTCTGCCGGTGTCTTCCGGGAATCGAGATTTCTTTAGTGCGAGTGGCCCAAGTAGAGATCCTGAAACTCCTTGAGAAGTTTTCGGAGGGTCTCCACATGGTCGAGATCGATGGTCTGCTTGCACTTCATGGCCTGAACGAGCATCTTGTGAAGGAGTTCAATCTTCCTGGTGTACTCCTCCGCATCCGTCTTGATCCGCTGCGTCATGAAATACTGGGTAACGATCTCCTGGAGCTCGTCGGCGTGCTCCTCCTTGTTCACCACCCACCGGATGAGCTGGTTGTAGTTTTTCGGCGTTTCCTTTCCCAACTTCTTGATCTCGTTCATGGATTTTTCTATGGTGGTGATGTGCTCGCCGATCATCCGGATTCTCATCTCGTCGTCGTAAATCCCGCAGGGGATCTCACAGTGAGCCGCCGCCTGGGAGGCGGCGAAAACGAGAGCCGCACACAGCAACATGACCTGAACACCTTTCTTCATCACATCAATCTCCTTTCTCATTGCGTGGAAAGGGTAGCGGAGAACGAATCCCTGTCAGTAACTTTTTACCGGGCCGACAGCCACGAGATACAACAGCCGAGCCCGTGGTTGAAGCCCAAGAATACGTGCAGCCTCCTCATCGTAGAATGCTCCGATCCCGCAACACCCCAATCCCAGGGCGGTGGCCATCAAATAGAGCCTCTGGCCCATGCGGCCCGCCTCCAACATGGCGTAACGATAGCCCCTGGGTCCGAACAGGGAATCGAGGTCGGCAGGGTTGGAAAGAAACACGAAGTGGGCTGCAGCGTTGGCCAGCCAGCCTTGATCCAGGCACGCCCGGGTCATTTCCTTCAAGAAATCCCCTTCCGCTGCGAGGCCGTAAGAGAGCGTCTTCCGGTCGAGCAGATAGAACCCGGGAGGGAACCCTTCCAGGCGCGCGGAGACAAAACCCACGGACAGGGGGGAGAGGGTGGCGGAGGATTCCCCGCTTTTTGGACGAAAAGAACAAAGGCCCTCCAGAAGGGCCGCTGCGTGCTCCGCCGGAATGAGCGAAGGAACAAAGTTCCGTCTCGAGCGGCGGCGAAAAACGCTTTCGGAATATCCTGAGACCTCGGGCCAATCGCGAGGCGGCGCGAATGCGCGCCATTGGGTTGCCTCTGCAACGTGGGGAAGGTCGGGAGCGGAACCCCGGGTCTTCGAGGGCGGCTCCGAGAGCGCCGAGGAGTTGTGCATGTCGCGAATCAAGGGGTAATCGGTTTCGCTGGCAGCCGAACGGCTTGCCGCGCGGAGGCGTTCGGGCGGTTCGACGGGAAAAGTCGTGTTCTCAAACCCGCCGCTCTCTCCTTCTCCAGGGACCCGGACCGCCGCCAGGCAGGCCTCCCGATGTTCATCCAGCCCCAGGAAGCGGTTCATCCGCCGGTCGTGAAAATCGCAGGCAAGGCGAAAGGGCCATCCCATGGAGCGAAGCGCAAGAAGAAGGTTCTCGGCCAGGTGCCCGGCATCCAGAAGGTGATACCTGTAGGCCCTCTCCCTGTACTTCCAGGAGCTTCGAAAGAAGACAGCGCTGAGGAAAAAAGCGATGCGTGATGGAGGCGCATCCTCCACACCTTCCCGGCCGACAGCGGCTTCTGTCTCCGCTCCGTCGCGGAGCCTGGAAAGGCTGTGGTCCGCCGGGGAGAAGTAATGCAATCCGTCCGCCAACCCGTCCACCGCCCGGCTTTCCACGTATACTTCCACCGGGTAAAGGGCTCCGGCCGATGCTGCGCTTCGATAGGTGAACTCCCCGCCGCCGTGGCGGGCGCGGGCGGTGAGGGCATGGCTGAGAAGGAGAATGCGCGACAGGTCGCGGATATTCACAGACGGGAAGACTTCCCGCTGACCGGGAGTCTCTCTCAACAGAACCGAGAGCCGCAGGTCCGGGAGAGAAACGTCTTTGGGCAGAGGTATCCGATCGATTCCTTCGTAAGACTTGAAAACCGAGGGCTGATTCGCCCAGTCCAGGAAGTGTCCGGACATTTGTCCGCGGCGGTAGCTGGTTTTTTCATGGTACTGGGCCGCCGTGACAGGCATGTCTCGTCCCCCATGGTGCCGAGTACGCTTTTCGACTTCGTCGGCTATGCCACGGCGGCTCCGGGAAATGCTTCGGCCCGGAGTCCCCGCGGACCCGGCCCCCGTTTGGAGAACGGAAGCCGGGATCCGTGTTGGAGCCTTTTTTCAAGGATACAAAGGCTGCGTGAGTAACGCGGCTTACGCGGCTTCCAGCTTCTGCCGGTCCGCCATGTCCATGAGTACCCTCTCTCTGGCTTTGTCGATGCCGAGGGCCTTTCTCTTCTTGTCAATGTGGCTGATCATCATGCGGGCCATCTCATAGGGGTCTTGCGTGAAACCCCACTTGCCGAAACCCAGTTCCTCAAGGCCCCCGAAGAGCAGTTTGTGAAAATTGGTTTCCTCGATGATCGGAAAGGTTACCCCGAACACCGTAAAGACTCCCGAGGCCACAAAATAATGGCCGATCGAGATCGCCTTCTCGCTCATCCATTCCGGGGCCGCTCCCGCCACGGGGAGATCCGCGATGCTTTCTCCAAGACCGCCCATGCGCACCATTTCCGAACATGCGATCAGTATCCGGCTGTTGTCCACACAGGAACCCAGGCCCAGGACGGGCGGCATTCCCACGGTTTCGCAGACCTCGCGGAGGCCTTCACCGGCCAGGTGAGCGGCCTCGGGCCTGTAAAGCCCCGCCTTGGCAAGGGCGATCTGGCTGCATCCGGTCTGCACAACCAGTACATCGTTCTTGATCAGCTCTTTGACGAGCTCTACATGGACCCAGTCCTGCCTTACTCTTGGATTGGTACACCCCACCACCCCGGCAACGCCGCGAATCCTGCCGTTGATGACGTTGTCGTTCAGGGGGGTGTAGGACGACCGGAACGACCCTCCCAGCATGTAGTTGATGTATTCGTGGCTGAAACCGTGGATTCCGGTGTTCCTGATGTTTGGAATTTCCACGGGGAGGCTGCGGTTCTTAAAGCGGACAATGGCGTTTTCCACGATGCTGTCCGTACACTCCCTGGGCTCTTCTTCCACGAATTGGATGTGCTCGGCCCCTTCGATCTTGCACCTGGGGTTGGTGGTAAAAAGCTTGGTTCCGTAGCACTCGGCGACTTTGGCCAGGCCCTGTTTGATGCACTGGACATCCACGCCCATGGCATCCACGGCCCCCGTCACGAGTATGGCCTCCGTGGACATGAAATTCCCTGCATGGGGAATCCCGTGCCTGGAGAGCATTTCCGCTCCCGAACAGCACATGCCCACCAGATTGATGCCCTTTGCGCCGGCTTCCCGGGCCGATTTGACAAGGCTGGGGTTGTTGACCGAATCCAGCATGGATTCAAAGAGGTTCGGCTCGTGGCCGTGGATGATGATGTTGACGTGATCCTCCTTCAAACAGCCCATGTTGACATCGGCCTGGACCGGTGTGGGGGTTCCAAAGAGGATGTCGGAGATCTCCGTGGCCACCATGGAGCCTCCCCAGCCGTCTGCGAGCGCCGTCCGGCTGCACTGCTTGGTGATGTTTTCGTAGTGCTGGTCAACGCCCATGTGGGTCCGGTGCATGAGTTCCATGATTTCCCTCAT
>CAYVUX010000028.1:0-15098 GCA_964455075.1 uncultured Desulfobacteraceae bacterium
GAAACTGGGGACCCGCCCGAAGGGTGGGGACTGAGTCACCCTTTAGGGTGCGAAGGAAAATCGCTTATTTCTGAATCGGAAACTACTTGTGCCCTCACCGAATTCGTGGATGGGCACTTCCTAACGGGGGTTGACGGAAAGAAATGCCTTAATAAACGCTTCCAGCTCAGCAAGGACCGCCTCTTCGATCTTTTCTGCCCGCGGCGTGATTCCTATCCTTCCTTCACTCCACCAGGTGATCGCCCCCGGGACTCTTTCGGGTTCCCTGATTGGATAGGCGTCCTGCCTTAGGAAAAGCCGGGCGAAGTAAATGAATTCCCCGGTTTTCGGGAGTCTCAGGACATGGGTGTTCACATAGAGATAGGGAGACCCTTCCACAAGGAACCAGCTTTGCCGGGAGAGGGGAGCAATTCCTTCGTCGGCAAGCCTTTTCCGCACTTTGTAGAGGATTCGGGAAGAGTTCGGACCTTCCTCTTCAATTTCCGGGGAAAACGGCTCTACCGTCACGTAGATTCCGTCGAGGCCGCGCAGGGACTCGGCTGATGGCGAGGCAGCCGCTTTCGGCGCCTGCGCCGGGGAGAGGATCAAGGGAAATAACAGCCCAAGTAAGAATGACAGCCGGTAACCCGCTCTGGTCATATGCTGATCTCCAGGCGCGAAGCTCCTTTGGGGGAAGGGAGAGCAGACTATTGCTTGAGGCCCGGTGCGTCTTGGGCGAACACCCTCCGTCCAGCAAGACCGCACGTTCCGACAAATGTTTTCAGAACAAAAAAACCGCGAGGCCTCACCCGGACCATTCCAGACGAAACCCTCAACGCGACATGGGGGCACAGCCCGTCAATAAATGAGGTCTTCCTTGAATCCGATACCGGTCGATGGAATTCCTGCTATGCCTTTTGGTAAATCCCTTTCTTTTCGCTCTTTATCTTGCCTTGTTTTTTCAGCTTGTACACGGCATCGCGCACCTTCTGGTCCTTGAAACCGGTCTTCTTCTTGAGGGTGGGCGTGTCCACGCCTTTCCGGCTCCTGCTGATGATAGCGTAGACCGTTTCTCCCGCAGTCATCTTCTTTGCCTTTTTCGCCGGAGCTTTTCCTCTCGCCTTGGTCTTGGTTTTGGGCCTCGCCTTGGCTTTGGTTTTGGGCCTCGCCTTGGCTTTGGTTTTCGTCTTGGGCCTGGCTTTGGTTTTTGCTTTGGCTTTGGGCGCGCTCTTCTTGGCTGTCTGAGCCTTTTCGAGCTTATCCAGCTCCTTGGACACCCTTTCCGCCTTTTCTGTAAGAACCTTCAGGGTCTTCAACATACTCTGGACATTTCTTTTTGCTTGTTTCATGAAAGCCTCCTCTAGGTGTGTTAGCGTATATGCGGAGAGGCATCGCGACCCGTGGGTGCTCCCCAGCCTACTCCTGGTTTCCCTTGCCGCTGATCCATCGGTCCACGGCCTCCTTGTCGAAGCGCCATACCCTGCCGATTCGAATCGCCGGGATCTTGCCTTCTGCGGCATATTTGCAAATTGTGATCTCATGCAATTTCAGATATTCGGCCATTTCTTTGGTTGTCATAATCTGAGCCATATTCTACTCCTAAGGAAATTTCAATACTTTTATATCCTGTTTCGTGAATCTAGAGAAATTACTGTCACAAGAATATAGCTTTTAGAAGAGATGATGTCAATATAAAAACCGTTCGAAACTTTTAGCTGCCATTTGTGGTCTTTCTGTAATCTGTCTTACAAGATGTTAACGCTAATCTGAAGTTCATGCATGTCCAAATCCGAGTACCGATTGGTCTCCAACTGGGTTGTCCCTGTTGCTTTGCCCCTTTTTTATGCTTTGCCTGTCCGGTTTATAAGCGTCTCTCATAAAGCGGTCAAACCGCATTCCGAGCCAACTTCGAGGAAGGAGACATCATGAGCAAACGCGGCCGGCGGGAAAGCCTTTTTCGATGGACGATGTGAGAATTTCGACCCCTCGGGAACGGCTTGACAAAGGAACAGGAGCCATCTATGGATGGAGCCGGATTTCCATTCATGAGCGGCCTTTTTCGCAGGCCTCCATCTGCGCAGGGAGAGGCCTCCGTTTCAGAGGGCCGGCGGCCTTTTGCGCACGGAATCGGCATTCACTCCGGCGAAGTTCTCGCAGGCAATATCGGGAGTGAAGACCGCCTGTTCTACGCCCTCATCGGAGATACGGTAAATCTGGCATCGCGCATACAGGACCTGACCAAAGAACAGCGCTGCGATATCCTGATCAGCGAGGATACAAGAAGGAGGCTGAAGACCCCTTTTCCCATGGGCCGTGGTGAGTTGAAGAAAGCCAAGGGACACGCAAAACCGGTTGTTGTATACCGGATCCTGTAGCAGGATGTTCATCCTGAAACGGAACAAGAGCGCTGTTCGGTTTCCGTGTGCTGTCTTGCAGTTGGCAGGAAAGCGCGGCTTCGAGGGAGTCAAAGAATCCGGTTCTTCAGTTCTTTTCGTTTCAACCGGACGGCGTGTTCAAACCTTCGAACCTCATTGACAAATTCGGCCACCTTCCGGAAATCCTTTCTGAATCTTATCGGTCTTCCCGACGCGTTGGTCGCGTTGGTCCCTGTACAACTGTCCGCGCCCCAAGGGAGCGCCTTCTCGAGGGCCTCATAGACATTTTCGGGAGAAAGACCCCCCGCCAGAATTACAGGAACTTTGCTTTTGCTGCAAAGCCTTCCCACCTCCTCCCAGTCCGAAGGTTCACCCGTGATGCCGATGTATCCGTCAACGGGTTCCTTTCCGATCCAGGTATCCGCAAGAAAGATGTCGGTCAACGTTTCCAACCTCTTCGCGATCTCCATCCACGAGAGCCGGACACGGGCTCCTCCTGACGGAAAGGGCAATGACCGGATGATTCCGATCTCCGGATAGCGGTTTTTAATATCAAGCTGCAGATCAACGGCCGGAGCCAGGGATCTCGCTCCGCCATTGGATTCAACGAGGCTTTCGCAGAAATGGATATAGTCCGGCTGATAGAAATCGATGGCCTGATAAAGCACTTTGCGGTCGTTGAAAAGCGGGATCATACTGCTTCTGACTCGCGCATCTTCACAAACTCGCATCACCTCCTTCAGGGAGGTGCTCTGCCACTCCTCCTTGGAAAGAAGCACGCTTCCAATATGGTCGACGCCGAGTTCAATGCATTGCTCGGCCTCGTTGGGGGTCTGTATTTCATAGATCTGGACGATCATGGGTTGGACTTCCCACTCCTTTCTTCGGCTCCGGGCCGCGCCCCGGCTGCGTGTGGGTCGGAAACTCCCTGTGTCCCCGACCGGATTCGTGGATGGGCACGAGGGCGCAAGACCGGTTCCGGGGTCAATACCGGTCGCCCCACTGTCACAGGTAGGGGCTGAAAAGCCAAGCCAGGGAGTCCCTTGTTCTGGTGATCAGGGGGCGTGAATCCACCTCTTCCAAAGAGACTTCCTTGGAAAGACTCCGACAGTGCTCCACATGATCGGCCAGAAGCCTTGACAAGGCGTTATCATAGACTTCCATCATCAGTTCAAAGTTGAGCCTCAGGCTCCTGGGATCGATGTTCGCCGACCCCACGAGTGCATACTGCCCGTCCACAAGGAGGAGCTTGGTATGCACGAAAGGGGGCGGTTGATAGTAGACGCGAACGCCCCACCGCAAGACTTCCCAAAGCATGTTTCTTGAGGCCCAGTGCACAAAGGGCAGGTTGTTCTTGGACGGCAACAGGACGCTGACGTTTACTCCGCGCAGGGCTGCTGTCTGCATGGCCGCAACCAAAGGATCGGAAGGAAGAAAATATGGGGTCATGATATCCACACCCCGCAGGGCTGAAGACACCGCGCCAACGAGGATGGCGGACAGCTTGTCCATGTCTTCGTTTGGACCGTCCACGACACAGCGGCAGACAGCAGTCCCGGCCTCTTCAGTATTCGGTGGCCCCCCGATTGCTTGAGGGACATCCCGTAGGCCGTTTGAGAATGCCCAGTCCTCCAAAAACACCTTCTCCATCTGAGCAACGACCGGTCCTTCCACCTGGAACTGGGCGTCCACGACCCTGGATGGATTCTCCTCTCTGGCGGCAAGGTGGCGGTCGCCGATATTCATCCCGCCGATGAATCCCAACCGTCCGTCCACGGCCAGAATTTTTCTATGATTTCTGAGGTTGATGTTTACTGTGGGAGGAAAAAGCTTAGGGGGAAGGAAGACGGAGACGGGCACGCCGCTTTCTCGAAGCAGTTTCATGGCCTTGGGTCTTGAATACCACGCCCCGATTCCGTCGATGATGACCCGAACGTCCACTCCTCGACCCACTGCTCGAGCAAGGGCATCAATGAATTGTCTGCCAGTATCATTGGTTTCGAAGATGTACGTGACTAAAAAAATCGAACGCCCGGCCTGTTGGATCGCCTTGAGCATCGCGGGGTAGGCTTCTTCCCCGTTGTACAGGGGCTCCACCCGGTTTCCCCGCGCCAGGGGCATCTCGGCGACGGCGTCGGAGATTCGCGCGATTTCAGCGACCCCGGGTTCCGGAGGGGGGCCGGGCGTGAAGGGTATTCGACTGTTTGTTTGCCCTTCCACGCGGATGGAGCTCCATGATATCGGCTGCAAATCGATCCGTTTTGCCCGGGTTTGGACCCGGTTGATGCCGAAGAGGAGATAGAGAATCGGCCCGGCGAGGGGGTAGAGCAAGGATACGGCAATCCAGGCGATCGCGGAGCCGGGCCTTCGCTTGTAAAGAAGCGCGTGACCGGCTGTCGCCAGCGACAGGGCGGTGACGAGCAGGATAATAATCCAGTGAACGATGTTCATATGCAGCCTCAACCGTGCCGGTATCCCGACAGCCTTGCTCCTTCCAGCCCGTGCCCAACAAGCGTCCAATGGCCGGCGTGAGCACGCCCGATCCGTTGACGGCGGCCCCCTCGATCAACGGCGGAAGACCGGGGCTCCTCGAATCCTTGACTTACTGGCCTTTCATACGCAGGATTTTTGGGAGAACCTCAAAAGAAAATCGGTCGGCCTGCCACCACAGGTCCCCGTCGATTTGCACGGTCAGGGGCCGATCCAGGCGCACTTCCATGTGCGCCGCGGCACAATATCCGCCGAACGGATTCCCTAAGGTAAAGGAGGCCACTGCTGCAAGACCGGAGAAAAACAATCCGGGCCTGAGCCAGCGGACGTGGAGACGTCCGTCGCTCAGGCGGGCCTTGGGCACGACCTTCATGCCAAAGCCGTAGTAGGGTTGCTTGACCACCATGAGGCTCAAAAGCTTGCGGATCCGGATGGTGGTGCCGTTCAAGACGATATCCGCAGAAGCCGGTTTGTACTCTTTGAAGTATGCCCTGAGTGCTGAAAAAAAGTATCTCTTGAGGTCGAGCCTTTCCGTGGAAAGGCTGTTCCTGGAAATTCGAAGAGTTTCCCCTTCGATACCGAGGGACGCCATGAACGCCCGCCGATTTCCCTCGCAGCCCACGAGGTCGTACTCTTGAATCGGCCCCTGCCTGATACGCATGGCTTCAGCAGTCAGATTCCTGCTGCATCCCAGAGCCCGCCTCATGGCGTTTCCCGTGCCGATCGGAAGGAAGGCTATAGGGGTCCCCGGCAAATCAACGGCGTTGACGGCACGGGACAGGCTTCCGTCTCCCCCCGCGATTACCAGAACGTCCACCTGCCTCGCCAGGACCCGGGCAAGATCCGAAAACTCCTCGGGCGAGGCGGTATCCAACCCGTATATCCGGGCCTCCAGCACTGCGGAGGGGCCGGACAAGGCCCTGATTTTCTGATCGGGGGTTGTCTTGCCACAGACCGGGTTGGATAAAACGGCGTAGCGCATCAGTCTTTCAGGGATTCCTGGACAACCTCCGGGGGCCACACAAAGCGAACTTTTGTCCCGGCGCCCTTCCTGGACAGGATGCGGAACAATCCTCCTGTCATTTGCACCCGTTCGCGCATGGTCGCAAGACCCATGCCGCGCTCCGATTTCGGGCCTGCCCCGGCGGTTTCGATGTCGAATCCGGAGCCGTTGTCCTCCACGGTGAACGTGATCTCTCCTTCTGACGCGTAGAGGGAGACACGTACGCGAGTCGCTCCGCTGTGTTTGGCAATGTTGTTGAGACCCTCCTGGAGAAGTCTGTAAATCGCGGTTTTCAGTTTTTGCGGGACGCGGCTTTCTTCCACTTCCAGGTTTTTCTCCACGGAGATTCCGGAATATACCTCCTGAAATCTCCGGCAGGACCATTCGATTGCCGGCACGATGCCAAGGTCTTCCAGGATGGCGGGGTGCAGATTGGCGGAGATTCGGCGGCTCACCTGGATCGTCTCCCGGATCATCGCGATGATTCTCTCCAGGGACATTCCGTGGATGGGAGGTTCTCCTCCCATCTCTCGAAGCTTGGTCTCCAGGCTGTACTTGATCGCCGCCAGGCTGGCCCCGATCGTGTCATGTATTTCTCCGGCGATTCGCTTCCTTTCCGCTTCTTCCGCTTCCAGGATCTTTTGTGAGAGGTCACGTACCTCCTGCTCGGATCTGCGCAACGCCGACTCCGCCCTTTTTCTCTCAATGGCGTAACGAATGGAGCGTTCGAGAAGCGCCGTACTCAGGTCGTCTTTCACCAAGTAGTCTGACGCTCCGGATCTCATGGCCTGCATGTCCACGTCGTGATCTCCCTGGCCCGTTAGGAGAATCACCGGCGTTTCATAATTTCCGGAGGCCGTCTCTTCAAGAAGTTCAAGTCCGTCCCGCTCTCCCAGGCGATAATCAAAAAGGTAGACGCTGTACCGGTTCTTGCGCATCTTCTCCAACGCCTCATGGTAAGTGGGCGCCCAGTCGAGATCGGGCTTCCACCATTTGACATCGGAGAGCATGTCACGGAGAATCACGTAATCGTCCTGATCGTCTTCGACCAGAAGGATACGAACATCCGATTCATGCATATTGGAATCAGTCATCATTTTGCGGGAAGTTGAGCGATTTTGCACCAGTAATTCCCGAAAACCCGAACCGCTTCCAAAAGGCCGTCGTAGGTTTCCGGCTTGACAATAAAAGAACTTGCTCCTCGAGCATAGGACTGGGTGATGTCCTCCTCTCCACTCGACGTGGTGCACACGACCACAGGAATCGATCGCAATTCGGGATCGGCTTTAATCTCCTCGAGGACCTCACGGCCGTCCTTTCTGGGCATGTTCAGATCGAGAAGGATGAGATCCGGCTTGGGGATGGGGTCCGATTCATGGCATTCGTCTTTCTTGCGAAGATAATCCATCAACGCCTCGCCGTCTTCCACGAATCGAAGATCCACGGGAAGCCGGGCTTCACGAAAAGCCTGGCCGAACAGAAGGCGATCGTCGGGGTCGTCTTCGGCTATAAGTAGGACGCAATGCGGTTCGATTCCGTGCATGGGCTGTTTCTTCCTCCTACCATGAGGGCAAGGTGACAACAAACTTGGAGCCCTCCCCGGGCGTGCTCTCGGCGTTGATTCGGCCACCATGTCGTTCCACAATTTTCTTGCAGATGGCCAATCCGATCCCGGTCCCCTCATACTGGTAGCGACCGTGAAGCCGCTGAAAGGGTTTGAAGATTCGGTCGAGATGCCGTATGTCAAATCCGATGCCATTGTCCTCAACCACGATGGAGTGCCATGCTTTCTCCGGGGCTTCGGCGGCGATTTCCGGGACCGCCTTGAGCTGATAGATCTTCACTCTTGGATGGTTGTTCTGCTGAAACTTCAGGGCGTTGGATACCAGGTTTTGAAAGAGCTGCCGCATCTGATCCCGGTCCGCCATAATTGCGGGAAGCTCTCCCACATCGACCTCTCCGCCCGTCTGTCTGATGACGATTTCCAGGTCATCCATGATTTCCTCCAGTAGTTGCGCAAGATCCACCTGGGAAAAAGGCTGTGCCCTCGTGGTCACCCGGGAAAAGCCCAGAAGGGCCCGAATCAGATTCTGCATGCGATTTGCTGCGTTCTGCATCCTCTCCAGGTAGTCCTTTGCCACGGGACCCAGATCGGGCGTGTACTTGTGCTGGAGAAGGTTTGAAAATGTCTGGATTTTTCTGAGCGGCTCCTGGAGATCGTGAGAAGCCACAAAGGCGAATTCCTGGAGTTCCTTATTGCTACGCTCCAGCTGCGCCATGTAGGAGTGTAACTCTTCCTGGGCCCTGCACTTTTCGATGGTCCTTCCGATCTGTTCGGCTACCGCTATGAGCAAGCTTCTCTTTTCTTCCATCAAAGGCCCCGAATCCGAGGATTTTCCGTCCCGGCAGCTAAGCACCAGCTTCCCAATGGAACCGTCCTGCAGGTTGACATCACAGCTCGCTGTCTCGCCGTTTTCGTCAAATTCCGCAGTTACAAAATCCTCGCCCTCGAGGGTCAGCCTGGCACCGATGGATTTAGGATCTTGGAATCCGAGGGGAATGAGGTTCACCATGTCTTGGACCACCTCGTGCAGAGGCTCATTCCTGGTCTCCGCCAGCCTTGAAATCCTGTAAAGGCATCTCAGCTCCCGGACCCTCTCCTCGAGAGCTCTGTCCTGTTTGCGGAGCATTTCTTCGGCCGTTTTTCTGTCGTGGATGTACTGCAGGGATCCGGCCATTCGAAGGGGTTTTCCGTGCTGATCCCAGATGGCCTGGCCTCTCATGCGGAACCAGCAGTAATCGCCGCTCTTGGTCCTGAGCCGAAATTCCAGGTCAAAAGGCTTTCGATACTTGAGGTGAGCATCGAGGAACCCCATGGTCCGGTCCCGATCTTCAGGATGGAGCAGGTCCTTCAGCACTCCGACCCCGGGTACGAGCTCACGTTTGGAAAATCCCAGCAGTTCGAAAAACCGGGGAGACCACCACATGGCATCCCTGGCGGGATCGTGCAAGTCCCACAGTCCGTCTGTGGACCCGGCCACAGCCAGGTCGAACCTCTCCTCGCTTTTTCGCAATCCCTCTTCCGCATGCTCCCTCTCCTGGATCTCGTCCTGCAATGCCTCATTGGAATGCAACAAATCCTTTGTCCTCTCACGGACTTTCCGTTCCAGATCCTGGCGCGCCTTTTGAAGCGCCTGCTCGGCCTCCTTCCTGTCGGTGATGTCCATGAGAGTGGCGGCGATCTGTCCTTTTTCGGGCACGAAAGCGTAAACTTCCAGGTGTTTTTCGAGGAGCCTGGAGTAGATCTCGAACCCTGCCGGGTTGCCTGTCAATGCCACATCCACGCACACATCAAACCATTCCGGCCTGCCTTCGGGTGCCAGCTCAAGAATGGTTCGGCCCACCAACTGTTCGCTGCTTCTTTCCATGAGCCGTTCAAAGGACGGATTGCACTTGACAATCCGGAAGTCGCAGGGCCGTCCGTCGTCGTCATAGATGACGTCATGGAGGACGAAAGCGCTGATCATCCCTTCGAATAGCTGCCGGTAGCGGCGTTCGCTTCTCATCAAGTCCTTTTCTCTCTGCTTGAGATCACGGAAAAGGAGAGAAAAGGGGCGTACCAGGCCCGTGGCCACAATCGCCCGGTACATAAGGTAAAAGGAAATGATTTTGAGGAAGTGTCCGATCCGGTTGAAGACATCAAAGACGTCGGAGTACAGGGTAAAGGCCAGTTCGGCAAAGACGGTCAGAAGGATGGACGCCGTAAGAAGCCAGTAGGTTTCCGGAGGCAGGGACTTGGATCGTCTCCAGAGGAGCCCCGCCGAAGCCAAGAGAAAACCGCAGATGATGTACTCGCTGGTGATCTTGAACCGGGTAAGCCCGGCTTCCTCAAGGAAGCAGTCGGGAAAAACGTCCCAGGAGAAGATCGCGCCCAGCACAAGTGCCGCAACCGCCGCGTAGGCGAGAAAGGTGGAATACGCACTCAGCCGTCTTGACATAAGGAACGGTGCGATGAAGAGAGTGACGGCTTCCACGTACCGGGCGGTAATCCAGAGCTGGGTGGCATGATTCGAGCTGTCTCCGGGAAGAATCCCGATGCCCTTGTAGGAAAGGGTGTGAAAAAGATCCAGCAGGGAAACGAAGAAGTACCCGATGCCGATTAAAAGGAGAAACCCGTCCTCATGGATCCGCCTTGTATTCCAGGCCACCATGAAGATTCCGTAGGCGACGACAATGCTGAAAATTTCGCTCAGGGAATGGAAAAGGAGATAGTTGGACCAGGTAATCAGGTAAAGACAGACCAGCGCCCCTCCGAGAATCACCGAATGCTTCAGGACCGTCCCGGTCCCGACGCCGGATGGAAAGACCGGCGCTTTCCGCTCTGAGAATTCCAGGGATCTCTCCGTGAGTCGGTTCATTTTCAAAAACTTTAAAAAGAAGGAACTGCCGGGTCTCCCCCGGCTCGGGATTCGGCGCCCGCGGGGAGCCGCCGCCGGAGTGACCTGTTCATCATTTGCCAAAGACAATAATAATCGTGGAAAAGCCAAAAGTCCAGAAACGGCGCCGGACCGTAAAGAGAGGCTCTGCCAAACGTTCTTCGGCAATATGCTGAGGAGCCCGGTGAGGACCGCTCTCCTCCCGGAAATCGGCGCGTGCTCGGCGGGAAGATTCGGGCCTGTTCCCTCCCTTGATGATCTGCATCCGAACAGGCCGGCAAGGAGACTGTTCAAAGAGCGAGGTTCTTGATTTTTGCAACGGGTCCTCTCGCCGTTCCGGGCAGGTTGCCTTTACGGACTAAAAACGTTCCGTATCCTTAAAGAAGTCGCTGATGAAGCAGATGCGCGCCTCCCTTCCTTCGAGGACGGTGACCCCCTCGTTCTCGTAGAAGTTGTTTTTGCGGCTTTTTCCTCGGTTCTTCCAGTGAACGGCCGCATGGGGGCCCTCTACAATGATCCTCTGGATGCTAAAAGAAAGCTCCGGATACCGTCGGAAAAGAACGGAGAAGAATCGGATGATGCGCTCCCTTCCCAGTAGGGGACGGGTTTTGGGAAAATAGAAAACCGCATCTTCGGTGAGAACCCGCCCCATCGAAGGCAGATCTTGACGGTTGACGGAGACAAAGAAGTCTCTAATCAATTGGTGATTCAGCATTTCGGCTGTCCCGGATTCTTTCCGAAGACACGAGACCCGTTTCCCTGCCTGCCGGTCCTGTCGTTTTGTGCTCTTGCCGTTTTTTCGGAGAACCCGGCGTCCCCCGTGTCAAAGAGCTCCCTCACCTTGGCATAGCGCACCAGGGCCGCCATGGCTCTCGCGGCACGTTCCGGGCTTGCCAATACCGGAACGCCCCTGTCCTGGAGCTCGCGTATAAACAGGTCCCGCCTGTCTCGAAGGCTGAATCCCAACAACGGCTTATCCGAGGTGTTGACAAGGCCGGCCAAAAGGCGGCATTGCTCCTGAATGATGTGCTCCGCCTCTCTGCGGGCGCGTTCCCCCGGGCTCCCGGATTGCTCCAAAACTCGAGCCACCGTGTGTGACGGTACCAGAAAGTACACGAGAAGGCCGTCGGCTTCGTCGGACTCAAGAAGGTGCCTGGGTATTTCCAGAAAATAATCCAAAGGATTTTTGCTGTAGGTAATGTCCACCGGGTTGCCCGCACTCCCCGTGCGCGGGACGAGAGTTGAGAGCTTTCGGCGGGTCTCCAAAGAAAGGGAGGGGAGCTCCAGTCCGGCTCTGCTGCATGCATCGGCCGCCACCGTGCCGGGCCCCCCTGAGTGGGTCTGGATGACGACCTTTTTCCCTTTCGGTCTGTGAGCCTGTCCCAGGACCATGCAATAGTCGAACAGTTCTTCCATGGACTCGGCCCGTATTACCCCGCTCTGCCGAAATGCGCCGTCATAAAGGGAGTCGGGCCCGGCGAGGGCTCCCGTGTGAGAAAGACTCGCCCTCCTGCCTGCTTCGGATCCTCCCACATAGACCGCAACAATGGGCTTGTGGGGGACAACGGCCCGAGCCGCATCTATAAACGCCCTTCCCCGACGGACCGCTTCGATGTAAAGTGCAATGACCCTCGTGTGAGGGCACACGGCGAGATATTCCATGCAGTCCACAAGATCAATGTCCGCCTCGTTTCCGACGCTGATGCCCGCACTGAAGCCCATTCCTCTCCTGAAAAGATAGTTGAACATCTGGGTGATGAAGCTTCCGCTCTGGCTGGCCATGCCCACAAAGCCCGGAAACCCTTCGTGAGGCATGAATGTCGTGTTCAGCTTGTGGTGCGGATTGGCCACCCCAATGCAGTTGGGACCCAGAAACCGCATCTCATGCCTTTGGGCGATGTCCAGGACGCGATTTTCGAGGTGCGCCCCGCCGGATCCTACCTCTCTGAATCCCCCGGAAACCACGATGGCGTGTTGTATCCCTTTCTCTCCGCACTGTTCCATCACCTCGGGAACGACATCCGTAGGAAGAACCAGAATGGCCAGATCCGGCACCTCAGGGAGGTCCATTGCGCTTTTGTAGGCTCTCAGGCCGAGGACGTCCGTTTCCTTCGGATGAACGGGGTAAATTCTTCCTTCGAAGCCCAGCGCCTTCAAGCTTGCGAGCTGGTTGGTTCCCATGGATGCAAAATGATTTGAAGCGCCCCAGAAGGCGATGCTTCGGGGATTCAGGATCGGGTACAAGGGACTCTTTTCCACGTTTGAGATCATTATCCGCGGGTCGGGTGCATCGTGAATTGATACGGGTTCTCTTTGGGATTCGGCGCCGCCGTCACTCGGCTTTCATCTCCTGCGAGTCCGGGGGTTCCCGGTTCAACAGGTCTTTCAGGGTGACCGAGTACAAGCTCTCATACAGGGCGTTCGTGGCGTCAACCCAAACCGTCCGTGCCGGGCATGAATGGGAACGGCTACAGTAATCGGGCGAATCCACGCATGGCGAGAGGGCCCGTTCGTGCTCCACGAGCTGTACGATTTGTCCCACCGTGATTTCATGGGGGGGCTTGGAAAGCTTGTGCCCTCCGTTCCGTCCCCTGACGCCTTCGACAAAGCCTGCCCGTTTAAGCGGCATGATAATCTGTTCCAGGTATTTGGCGGAGACGTTCTGTTTTTTGGCGATCTTTCGGAGATGGATGGTCCCTTCGCTGTACTTACGGGCCATCTCCAGCATCATTCGAGTGCCGTATCTGCTTCTTGTCGACAATTTCATGGGAACATGGAACCCTTTTTTCCCGGATCCGGAGAGGCACCCGTCATGGGGATAACCCTCGCAATTTGTGCCCGGGCATGCGAAAACATTCCGAAACGGCGTTGAGGCGCGGCGACCGACCCATGTTCCCGCTGCGGAATGGAGGGGCGCGACCGAACCCTCCGTCCCCTCGGATGAGCGGGAACCTTCAAAGAAGGAGAGTATACCCTGTAGTCAATACCCTCGGCTCCTCTCCTTGTCAAGGCGTGTTCTTCGGGCCGAACAGCGGGGCCGGTCGTCCGTCTTGGTCTTGGGGGAGAAAGAAAGACTCCCAATGACCTCAGAGGGAGAGGGGGCAAGGGCCTTGATCATGCCGGAATCGGCCAGGAGTGCTTCACCGGCGGAGACAGGACGGCTCCATCATAACGGTTGCCGGCCATTTTCGTCTCTATTGCCCAAATCCCGAGAGGGTGCGGGGGTTGAAAACCGGTTTGAGTGCGAGTAAAGTATTTTTGAAACCTGTTTGACAAGGGGGACTCATGCCGGACCGTGTTTCGATCGACCTGACGGATGACCGGTTTGAAGAAGAGGTCTTAAAAGCTCCGGGGATATGCGTGGTGGATTTCTGGGCTCCCTGGTGCGGGCCTTGTCACACCATGGCTCCGGGGCTGGAGGCATTCGCCGCTGCCAATGCGGACAGGGCCAGGGTGTTCAAGCTGGACACGGAAGACAACCCCAAGACCGCCGAGAAATACCGAATTCGCAGCATTCCCACGGTTATTTTTTTCAAGGGAGGCGAGCCGGTTGATATCTCCCCGGGGGCCATGTCGGAGGCCGCACTCCAGAGCAAGCTGGACGCCCTCCTGGAAGCGGAGTCCGGGTGAGGCCTTTGTAGCACCTACCCCCTGTACCCTTAACCGCCACCCGTTCCGGCCTTGGAATAGAGAGGCGAAATTTCTCTCAGGGTGCTCACCGCGCCCTTCAAGGCGTTGAGAAACCTCTCCAGATGCTCTTCGGTCGTCTCCACGCCGAAAGTCACAACCAGGGTTCCCTGGGCATCGGCAAATTCCCTTCCGATGGAAAGCAGGACATGCGAGGCTTGAAGGGCGCCTGCCGCGCATGCGGACCGGGTGGATACGGCAATGTTCTCATCGTCCAGCATGAGGACTACGCTTTCCCCTTCAATGAATTTCACGGAGAAGGAGACCAGATGGGGCAGGCAATTCTCCGGATCACCGTTCAGGTAGTATTCATCGATGTAATGGGGAAGTCTCTCCAAGAGCTTTTCCCTGAGCTTCCTATACTGGGTCATCCTGGGTTCCATGTCCCTGAGTGCCAGGTCCGCTGCGACTCCCATGCCGATGATCCCGATAAGGTTCTCGGTTCCGGCGCGCTTGTTGTTTTCCTGAACCCCCCCGTCCAAAAGGGGCCAGACGGCGGTGCCCCGGCGAACGTATAGTCCGCCGACCCCGACCGGACCGTAAAAGGGGTTGGAAGCGAAGCTCAAGAGGTCCACGCCGAGTTTGTCCACATCGATAGGGACCACGCCGACAGAGTCTACGGCGTCACAATGGAAGACCACCTGCCTTTCCCTGGTGATGTCCGAAATGGCCTCGATGGGTTGGATGGTTCCGATCTCGTTGTTGCTGTGCATGATGGTTACGAGGATGGTTTCGTCCGTGATCGCTTCGGCCACGTCCAGCGGGTTTACCCGCCCAAGCTCATTGACGGGCACCGATGTCACCTTGTAATCCATCATCTTGAGTCGACGCAGAGTCCTGAGTACGGCATTGTGTTCAATGTTCGAGGTGACAATGTGTTTGCCTTTTTCCGATCGCGCCGACGCCACGCCCTTGATGGCATGATTAACGGATTCCGTTCCCCCGGAGGTGAATACCACCTCCTTGGAGTTTTTGCAGTTGATCAGTCTGGCCACCGAGTCCCGGGCATTCACCAGGGCCTCGGCGGCCTTGTCCCCGATCTTGTGCTGACTGGAGGGATTTCCGTAGTTCTCCCGGATGGCCGCAATCATGGCCTCCTGAACCTCGGGAAGCATCGGATTTGCGGAC
>CAYVUX010000029.1:0-15023 GCA_964455075.1 uncultured Desulfobacteraceae bacterium
GACCTGTGGAGACAACCGCACCCAGGAGGATGATGAGCGAAACCCCCGCCAGGTCCGCACCCGCATAAGCACACCAGTTGCAAAGAAACGCCAGTATTCTCGGCTCGTAAGATTGGTCCATAGTCACGCTCCTCTTGAACGGTTTCCTTTTTGTCAGGGTTCGGTTTTCAAAAAAGTCTTGACCAGGGTTTCCCATCCGATCTCGGGGAAGTGCCCGAAAAGATCGCTGACGGGCTCACCACCCGTGGCAGCCAGCCGCTCGTATTCAGGGCCCAGCAACTCCAGGAGTTTCCGGTTTTCCGCCTCGATCCATTGCGAGCTCTGTTCCTCGTGATACAGTCGCTTCAGTTCGCCTTCTTTCACCGCAGGTTCGATGACCAGCAGCCAGCCCTCGCTGTAAGGATCCTCAAGAGCGATATCGGGATGCTCCAGGGCCTTCCGGTTCACCGCGAAAACTCTTCCTGTCATGGGCGACAAGAACGCCGCCTTCCGGCCGTTGCGGCTCAATGACCATCCCTTGCGGCCCTGCCTCAGGGTGGCGCCCCGCTCCGGCAGGCTGAATCCATCCGCCTGCCCCAGGATCTTTCCGGCAAAATCATCCATCCCGATTTTGAGCCGCCCACCCTTTTCCGGGTGTACCCAGCTGTGTCCTTCGTGATAGTAGACCCCCGATGCCATCTGATACCCGGATACGACGCGGGTTGCGGGCTCCGCGGGCATGAGGCGGTGTTTGACCTCGATTGCCGATTCTCCCCCCGCATGGATTGCCGCCGCGATCTGCCCGTCCCGGAAATGAATCATATCAATCGCCTTCTGCGGACAACCCGCGGCACAGACGCCGCATCCCTTGCAGAGCGCCGGGATATTTTCAGCGCGATATCCTTTGCCCTCCACCCGGACGAGCTGAATCGCTCCAAAGGCGCACGAGGCCGCGCAATATCCGCAATCTATGTACTTGTCCGCGTCCACCACCGAGACCAGAGGCTCCACCTCCACCTGCTTTTGACACAGCAGCCCGGCCGCACGGGAGGCGGCGGCCCGGGCCTGGGCGATGGTCTCTTCCACCGGTTTTGGATAGTGGGCCAGTCCGCAGGCAAAAAGACCGTCGGTGGAGAACTCCACGGGCCGGAGCTTCATGTGGGCTTCGAGAAAAAATCCGTCGTCGTTCTGGGGCACCTTGTAGAGCTGTGCGAGCTCTTTCCCCTGGGGAATAACGGCCGTAAACAGGTTCACATAGTCCACGGCAAGCTCAATGGGAACGCCCAGGACATGGTCTTTAATCGCGACCCGCAGCCTTCCGTCGTCGCCTTTTTTTACTTCGGGCTTTTCCTCCCGGGAGTACCGGAAGAACATTACCCCCGCTTCCCGGGCCTTTCTGTAGAGCGATTCTCTTTGGCCGTACGTTCTCATGTCCCGGTAAAGGATGTAGACGTCCAGGTCCGGCTTTTTGGTCTTGAGTGCGATCGCCTGCCGGACCGAGGCGGTGCAGCAGATCTTGGAGCAATAGGGTCTCGCAGGCTCCCTTGAGCCTACGCAATGGATGAAGGCCACGGCCTCTGCCTGATCCAGCCGGCGGGGTTCGTTTTCAAAGAGCGCTTCCAGTTCGTGCCAGCAGGTGACGCGGTCGCTGCTTCCGTAGAGATATTCGTCCGTCTTCAGGAAATCCCCGCCAGGGGCTAGAATCGTTGCGCCGTGGGGTACCTCCCGTGTGTCGCCGTTTGACTCGACCGTGGTGATAAAGTTCCCCACAAATCCGCGCGCCTCCCGGACGCGGCTGTTCAAGAGCACCTCAATGCGGGGATGGGTCTCCACGCGTCGGATCAGGCCTTCCAGATGAGCCGGAACGTCCTCTCCGGTCCAGGTCTTTCGAAGGTTGAGACCCCGGCCCCCCAATCGGCTCGCCTGCTCCACCAGGTAGGTCTTGAATCCTTGTTCCGCCAGGTCCAGGGATGCGGTGATTCCGGCGATACCGCCTCCGATGACCAGGGCCGATTGCGTCATGTCCAGCCGTATTCGCTCCACAGGCTCAGAGAGCGCGGATTTGGAAACGGCCATGCGGACCAGGTCTTTTGCCTTCTGGGTGGCCGCCTCGGGCTCAGCCTGATGAACCCAGGCGTCCTGGTCGCGGATGTTGGCAAACTCCAGCAGGTAAGGGTTGACGCCCGCCTCCCGGATGGTTTCCCGAAAAAGCGGTTCATGGGTCCGGGGCGTGCAGGCGGCCACCACCACCCGGTTGAGCCGGTGTTCCTCAATGGCCTTGCGAATCACCTGCTGGGTATCCTCACTGCAGGTGAACAGGTTTTCCCCCGCGTAAACCACGTTTGGCAGGCCTTGAGCGTATTCCCTCACAGCGGGCACGTCCACAACGCTCCCGATATTGATGCCGCAATGGCAGACAAACACGCCGACCCGGGGGGCCTCTTCCGCTACAGACCGCTCTACGGGATAGGTCTTCTCCCGGATCAAGGTGTTTCTGGATTCGGCAAGAAGGGTGGCGGCCGCCGAGGACGCCGCCGAAGCCTCGACGACCGATTGCGGGATATCCGCCGGTCCGCCGAGCGCTCCACACACGTATACGCCCGGACGGGAACTCTCCACGGGACGGAGGCAATCAGTCTGGACAAATCCGTCCGGATCCATATCAACGCCGAGTCGATGAGCAACCTCTTTCGTCTCCTCGGGGATCTCCAGCCCGGTGGACAGGACCACCAGGTCGAAAGCTTCGCTCCGGAGGGCTCCGGCATCGTCAACATAGGTCAGCTTCAGATTGCCGGAATCCGGACCCTCCGCCTCCACGGTGTGAATCCGGGAACGAACAAAGCGAACGCCCATTTCATCCTTCGCGTGTTCGCAGTACCGGTCAAAATCCTTGCCGTGTGTTCTCATATCCATGAAAAAGATCGCAGCATCCAGGTCCTTCCCGGCATGCTCCTTGGCAATCACCGCCTCTTTCACGGCATACATGCAACAAACCCCCGAGCAGTAGGAGTGCGATTCCGGGGATGTGTCCCGTGAGCCCACGCACTGGAGCCATGCGATTTTTCGAGGCGCTTCCCCGTCGGAGGGCCGCGTGAGGTGCCCCCGGAACGGACCGGTGGCGCTCAGAATACGTTCCATTTCCATGCTGGTGATGACGTTCGGAAGCCGTCCGTATCCATAACCCCTGGAGAGCCCGGGATCCAGAGCCCGGGCTCCTGCGGCAAGAAGCACGGCGCCCACGTCAATGGAATGGACCTCTTCCTTTTGCCCGAAATCCACTGCGTCGGCCGGGCAGAACTTTTCGCAGGCGCGGCACTTTCCTTTTTCAAAATAGATGCAGTGATCCGCATCAATGGCGTATTTCAGGGGAACAGCCTGAGCGTACTGCACGTATGCGGCTTTGCGCTTGCTCAACCCTTGGTTGAATGCATCGTCCACTTTCCGGGGACACTTCTCCGCACACACGCCGCAAGCGATACATTTTTCCATGTCGACGTAGCGCGGGTGTTCCCGCAGCGTCGCCTTAAAATGCCCTGCCTGCCCTTGCAGTTCTTCGATATCCGTTAGTGTATGAAGCTGAATATTCAGATGCCGGCCGACCTCGACCAGTTTGGGAGACAGGATTCACATGGCACAGTCGTTGGTGGGGAACGTCTTGTCCAGGGCGCTCATCAGCCCACCAATGGCCGGGCTTTTTTCCACCATATGAACAAAGTAGCCTGAATCAGCCAGATCCAACGATGCCTGAATCCCGGCAATCCCCCCACCTACAACGAGCATGGACCCTACCGGTTTGTGTTCCATGAAATATCCTCCATACTCCATTGGCCTCAAGCCGGCTGCCTGCCGGTTCGAAGAAAACTGTGTACCAATCTGTCCCATCCAAGGTCAGGGAAATGCCCGATTACGTCCGAGACGGGCTCTCCACCCGTGGCCGCCAGCCCCTCATGCTCGGGCCCCACCATTTGAAGCAGACGACGATGCTCGTGCTCCATCCAATCAAGAGATTCGTCCACGTCGTAAAGTCCCTGAGACTCCTGCTTCAGCCAGTATGGTTCCAACTGGAGCAGCCAGCCGTCATGATAGGGGTCATCGAGGAGAACTTCGGGATGTTCCAGGGCTCTCTGGTTAATCGCGAGCACCCTGCCGCTCAAGGGGGACAATACGGGCGCCTGGTTGCCGCCGCGGATCAGGGAATACCCCACGTCAGCCTGTGCCAGAGACTCCCCGGTTTCGAGGCCTTCAATGGCGTTTGCAACTCCGAAGAGCTTCGCTGCAAAATCGTCGATCCCGATCCTCACGCATTTCCCGTGTACAATTTGCACCCAGGTATGGCCGAAGTGGTAATAATAGCCCTCTGCCACCTTGAATCCGGAGGCGGTTCTGGCCCGCGGTCTGCCGAGCGAAGCGGGCCGGATCTCTGCGCTCGGGGCAATGGAAGCATGCACCGGGCATCGATAGCACGCGTAGTTTTCGGTGCATTCGGCCGGCGCTTCGACGCGTCCCGTCAAGTAATGGATGCACGGACGGACCACCAGGGTTGCTCGGTCGGTCAAACCCTCTTCCGGTGCCGGTTGAGAACCCGGCGTCTGTTGCTCGGCCATGGCCTCGCGCATGCTCCGGTCGAACTCGCAGTGATAGCAGTCGTAGTCGCGATCACATAATCTGAATGTGACGATGCCGGCCTTCATCCATACGCATTCCTGGTCCAGGACCTGAAAACCCGGGACTTGACTATCCAGTGATTCCTTTTGCTTGTCCGGCAACGATGCCGCGGTTTGCGGTTCGCGGGCATGTCTTGCAGCCTCAATGGATGCCCGCACCGGCTTGTAGCTCAATTCCAGTTCAATGGGGCAGCCGTCGCAGTCGTAGTTTCTCGCGCAATGGCCCGGGGGGCCGATCTCGCCGGTCAGGAAATAGCGACACGGTTTCGGCGTTCCGGGGTACGTTCTCCTCATCTCTTGGGCCCAACCGGTTTCACGCGATCCCGTCGCGGGATATTGGGCGGCCATGGCCGAACGCATCGCCTTGTCAAAAGGACAGGTTACACAATCGTAGTCGTGGTCGCAGGTGCGGAAATTAATAACACCGGCCTTCATCCACACACATTCCTTGCCCGCGATCCGGAAGCCGACAACCTCTTTCCCTTGCTTTCCGTTAGTTTTTGGCAGATTCTTCTGCATGGCCCCCCTCCTTCTATTTTGCGTGGACTTCACAATCGCTCCGAACGCTGATCCGTATTCGAAGAACATGTCTATCGGACAACCTTCGCATTCATAGTCCCTGCGGCAAATGCCCGGCGGGCCGATTTGCCCGTTTAGAAGATATCGGCATGGTTTGTCGGCGCCGAGGTAATGTCTGCGCATGGCCTGTGCCCACCCCGGAGTGCGCTCCTTGCCCTTCGGCGGATGCTGAGCAGCCATCGCGCCTCTCATTGCGCTGTCGAAAGGACAGTTGAAGCAGTCGTACCGGCGGTCACACGTCCGAAAATTGATCCGTCCTGCCTTCATCCAGGTGCACGGATCTCTCGCAACCCGGAATTGGGAGAGACCCTCCCCTGCCGCAGTGTTGGGTGCGTATGCCTGCATGAGCTGTCCTCCCTGCAAATGTTGA
Source organism: uncultured Desulfobacteraceae bacterium (assembly GCA_964455075.1). Taxonomy (GTDB): domain Bacteria; phylum Desulfobacterota; class DSM-4660; order Desulfatiglandales; family Desulfatiglandaceae; genus CAYVUX01. The sequence goes on from CAYVUX010000029.1 coordinate 5,593, forward strand.
AAGACTCTTGTTCCAGCCGGTGAGAGATCCTTCATATGCTCCCATCCGCTTGTCTTGCTTTTTCTTACTGCAACCTCGATGCCGGAAAGGGAAAGCCGGCCGAGTTTTGTTCTAAGGGTTTGTTTTGGCGCACCTTTTCAAATGAAGCGAAAACAAGGGAAAAGAGAACCGATATGGAAGGAATGTTTACTTTGGCTACAATTGCCTCATGGCGGGTTGCGCGGGAAGGCTCCGAAAACGTCGTCTGTGGCGGATTTCCGCCCAATGATTATTTTGGCTACACCCGGTGTAGCTCCTTTTTGCCGCTTCCGCGGCGTCCCGGCACATGCCCGAATGCGGCTTTGCGGAAGGGATCTCCGCCGGCCGAAAAAACAGGCCGAACGGATCCCTCCGGTTTTTGGATCTTCTTCCGGTGCAGCATAGAATGTTCTACGAAGGTCTCTATCCGTACGCAAGTTTGGGCGGGCCGATTTTCCGATGTACGCGTTTGCTCATTGCTTTGGCGGATGCCTTGATCATAAGGTAGCCCAGGCGGCTGTTTTGATTGAAGAGGTGCCGCAGTGCAGATTGAGACCAGCAGAGGAGCTTGCAGGGTTCATCAGCCACCGCATGACAGGAATAGCATTTCAAGCCCGCCAGGCAAGAACACCCGACCCCCATCCCGGGCAGTACTTTCTCGTAATAATGGGTACCGTCGGCATCTTCGGACTCGAGCATCACCCTGCCTTCCCGAATGATGTAATATGTATCGGCCGGGTCTCCTGTATGGAAAAGGTATTGTCCCCGGGAGCAATGAGCCACCTCCCCGATCTCCGCGAGCTGCTCGATCATCTTCTGGCTCATGCCCTTGAAATCCAGAGCCTTCTGCATCTCTTTTAACGCAATCATTCTCTTCACCTCCTTTCAAAGGGCGCCTTTCCGAAGGGATTCCGGATACAAAGCCCCTGTTTTATATAAGAGCATGCAACCGGGATGCCGGAACCCCTTTTTTTTGCCTGTTCCGCCCGAAGGATTGGTTCCGCGTGGTTTCTGATGACTTCCAATCAAGGCAGTTGGGCAGGCGTTCTCCGAAACAATGAGATGCTGCTTAATCCGGCTACACGCTTGCCTTCCCGAAACAAGGAATTTCTATTGAAAAGGAATAAAAGTCAGGCTCTTGCGCAGTTTTCAAAAATGGCTACACCCGTGTAGCCGTTATTGACTCAAATAACTTCCGGTTTTTTGCTCTTCCCTGCTTACCCGGGCATCCGGCCCGAGAATTTTCCGCCGGCAGGAGCGCGTCGCAGCGGACAGGTCGGGACTCCGACTGCCTGCTGGGAGACTTGCAGAATATGGCATTCAAACTTGACGAACGGGAATACTCTGGAAGATAACAAAGTACACGGCGCTGCTTTGGTCCCCGTCAGGAACGCTCACCACGGTTCGGAAACAAAGCCGGCCTGCATGGACCAAGGCGACGGCCGGACCTGTCGCGGTTAAGGCGGAGATGGAGCAAAAAGGCAGGGTCAGAGGCTTTGAGGCCCTTCCGGTGAACGCACATACTCTTTTCAAGAAGGAGGAAGGCATGGATTTCAAAACCCATATTGAGGGCGCTTGGAAGTTGACCCTGGAGTTTATCGCTCCCCTCATTCTCATGACCCTGGTGGTGGGCGTGGTGAGTTTCCTGACGCTGGGCATCCTGGCCCCGGTCACCATGGCAGGATATTTCCACTCCATTCTGCGCATGTTCCGGGAGCGCAGGGAGCCCAAGGTGCAGGATGTATTCTCGCAGATGCGGTTTTTCTTCCCCCTCCTGGGTTTCGGCGTGCTGGTCGTGATCGCGGTCATGATCGGGTTTATGCTTCTTTTCCTCCCGGGCTTTGTAATCGCCGTGGGGGTCTCTTTTGTCTGCCTGTACATGCTCCTTCTCATGACGGACAAGGACATGGGGCTGGTGGAGGCGATCAAAGAAAGCTACGCCATGACCGTAAAGGGGAATCTGGGCGACCAGATCGTGGTCTTTGTCATATTCATGGGTCTGTCCGTCATCGGGAGCTCGGTTTTCATAGGCTGGCTTTTCACCCAGCCCCTGGCCACGGTGTTTCTGGTCTCCGTCTATGAAGAAATAAAGAAACCGTAGAGAGTCCGGTCTCAGAGGCCTATGTTTTCCCCTCAGGCCCCCTTATGTTCATGGTGCGGGAGAGCCGGTGGGCCTCTCCGTCATTTATCGGATGACGCGGACGGGGTTTTGTGGTCTAATGCCCATAAAAAGCTTGGACGGCTGTTTTGTCAAGCTGGAGTTTTTGTCGGAAGACCGAAATGAAGGAGGAGCCATGCCGAGACCGCCCAAACCCCGATACGTGAGCGCCAGGCCCCTCGTGGACGGCTTCTTTCCCAGGCGGATGCCTCCCTGGGGGAGAGAAGAGATTGTCCTGCCGGTGGAAGGCCTGGAGGCGATTCGCCTGAGCGACTATCAGGGCCTGGATCAGGAGACGGCAGCGGAGCGGATGAACGTCTCGCGCCAGACCTACGGCCGAATTCTGACCAGCGCCCGCCGGGTCGTGGCCGAGGCCCTGGTCATGGGCAAATTCCTTCGGATCGAAGGCGGTCACTTCCATATGCCGACAGGTGGCGGCGGCCCCAGGCGCAGACGCCGGGGAAAAGGCGGTCCGGTTTAGGCGGGAGGAGGGGGAGACTTAAAAGGAGCTTGCATGCTGATGCGGGGAACCGGCCGGGAGTGCCGGTTCCCCGCTTGTTTTTTTTGAGGGGAAAAAGCCGCTTCAGGCGTTAAGATATGATTGACATCCCGGAAAGCGGTCTTTAGAAGCGAAAGTAAGGGAAAAATGCTTGAAAGGCATTTCCCCTCCCAAGGACGGTTTTTTGGCGGAAGGCGGTTGTTTCCAGCATTTCACAGGGGATTCTTGAAAGGAGAGGGCGTATGAAAAAGGCATGGGCTTTATCCCTGTTGGGCGTGTTTCTGTTGGTCGCCCACGGGGCATGGGCGGGGATCCCTGTCCCGGTCCCCACAACCGGATCGGGGAGTACAACGGCTCCCCCGGGCGGCGTGGAGGCTACGGGGGATATACGGCGGCAAACGGCGGGATCACCATAACCTGGAACATCAGCTTTGACGGCACGTTCTATAATTATTCCTATACCTTCTCGAATGCCGACGGGAGTACTCCCATCCACCCGGAAATCAGCCACTGGACCGTGGAAATCAGTGAGGAGATTCCATTCGATGACATCTCCAGCTACATCTTTGATTCAAACGCCACCGTGCAGACTCCACCCGGGGGCAGCGCCTGGGTCCCGGATCCGGAGTTCCCGAATCAGACGCAGCAGGGCGCGAACGGGGGCAACCCCAACCTCGGCGCTTACCTCTACGGAGTCAAGTTTGATACTTCCTCGGATGTGGTGGGACCAACCGATACTTTCAAAAGCATCGAACCCCGGTCTGGGGCGATTTCTACGTGAAATGAGGGCTGAATCCTGTTTCCACGGCGTGGAACACCGGAATCGGCACCGACCCCACGGAAGAAACCACAGACTTCACGGCCTGGATCCCCACACCCAACAGCGCGCTCCTGATTACGCTTGAGCCGGAACAGGCTACAAATATCCTGAGTATTTTAGAGCAGGAGCACACCGTGACCGCCACCATTACGGGTCTTGGTGCGGGCGAGACAGTGGATTTCGAAGTGATTTCCGGACCCAATGATTTTGCGAGCGGTACAAGCATTACGAACGCAAGCGGCCAAGCCACCTTTACCTATACGAGCAATGGCGATCTGGGAACGGATGAGATTCGAGCCTGCTACACGGATGATAACGACGTGACTATCTGCTCGGAGACGGTGATCAAGGTGTGGAATGAGGACAGTACCGTTGTGATTACCCTGGACCCACGGTATGACCTGAACCCGGTGGGTCAGCTACACAGGGTGACCGCCACCGTTACTGAGCGCGGGGTACCCGTCGAAAATGAGCCTGTGACCTTCAGCATCCTTTCCGGGCCCAGAGGACCGGGCAGCGACCCGCCTACTTATACAAACGAAGACGGCGAGGCCACTTACGGCTATTTCGGCTACTTCGTTCCTTCCAATCGGGGCCTTGGAATCGATCGCATTCAGGCCTGGATTCAAGATGGAGAGGTCTGCTCCACGGTGGTCGAAAAGGAATGGGTGGAAGAGGTCATTGACCTCGACCCGGACTTTGCCACCAACCCGGTGGGGACAAACCATACGGTGACCGCGACGATCGTAGACACCCTGGGGAATCCGGTGCCCGGAGTCCTTGTGACGTTCACGGTGCTTGCCGGTCCGAACGCCGGGGATTCGGGTATGGGCACGACAAATGCGAGCGGCGAGGTCGGCTTTGCCTACTCCGGCGACGGGGGCCCGGGCATGGACGTGATCGAGGCGTGTTTTACCAATGCCGCGGGCACGGAAGTGTGTACCTTTGACGATGCGTACAAGGAATGGACCGAGACTCCGCCCACGCTGCCGCCGCAACAAGTCCCCGGGGTGACAGACTGGGGGGCCATCGTCTTTGCGGTCCTTCTGCTGGGCTCTGCAATATGGATGCTCAGGCGGAGGAGGAATCTGGAGTAAACCCGGGCGAGAGCATTCCGCCCCATAAAATCCGGAACGCGCGAGGCAACCCCGGCGCGTTCAGAGGGCTTTCACCAAAAAAGTGGCCTGTCGTTTGTATGGACAGGCCGCTTTTTTGATTCTTCCGTACCTCCTAGAATTCGGATAGTTTTTAGAAAGGGGGAATGTCCCCCGCTTACTCCCTTGGCCTTCCTCCCCTTAATTCCCGCGGATTAGACTGTGTTGCCGTTCGTCCCTCCGGCCAAATCCCGTGATAAGGGGCGCGAGCCGGGCTCCATACGTTCAAAATATAATGGGGTTTCTCTGGATTCCGGATCTCCCTTGCTTCGCGTCGGTCGTCCGGAATGACGTATTTTTCAAATTGCGACACAGTCCCGAAGGCCGGAGCCAATCGGCTCTTCGATGCCGGGCGATTCGGAGAAGAATTCCACCACCACATGGCTTGACAACCAACGCGGATGTATTTATACTTGAACAACTATTCAAATAAAGGAGGGAAGGGCCGTGGCTTCTGACGCGGCGGCAAAATCGGGAGAACGGGGATGCGGATGCCGGATCCGGGTCGTGCACATGGACCGGGTCACCCGGGCGCGGGAAGAAGCCGTTCCCGATCGGGAACTGGAAAGGCTTGCGCGCATGTACAAGATCCTGGGGGATCCCACCCGGCTCAAGATCGTGATGGCGCTCTCGAACGGGGAGATGTGCGTGTGCGACCTGTCCGCGTACTTGGGCGTGAGCGAGTCCGCGGTGTCCCACCAGCTGCGCAGGCTCAAGGACCTCTCCCTCGTCAAACAGCGGCGGGAGGGGCAGATCCTCTACAATTCCCTGGACGACGAGCACGTGAGGGATTTGTTGAAGATCGGCCTCGGCCACCTCCGGGAAAATCGGTAAAGGAATCTGTGGAGATATGGATTTTGTTTTGATCATGTTCCGGGAGGCCTGGCACCTCCTGGTGGAATCATCCGTATATGTCCTTTTCGGACTGCTGGTGAGCGGGCTCTTGCGGGTCTTCCTGAGCCCCCAGTCCGTGGTGCGCCATTTCGGTGGAAGCCGGTTCAGCTCGGTCTTCAAAGCGGGTCTCCTGGGCATCCCGCTTCCGCTTTGCTCCTGCGGCGTGCTTCCGGCGGCGGTTTCCCTCAAGAAACAGGGGGCGAGCAACGGCGCCGCCACGGCATTTCTCATTTCCACGCCGGAGTCCGGGGTGGACTCCATCGCCATCACCTACGCGCTTCTCGATCCCATTATGACCGTGGCGAGGCCGGTGGCGGCGTTTGTGACTTCGGTGGCCGCCGGGATGTTGGAAAACCTGTTTCCCGACCGGTCGCATCGGAAAATCGAACCGCCGGACATGACCTGCCCGGTGGACGCTTGCTGCGACGGGGTGGACTGCGCCGAGGAGGATCACCGCCGCCACCACACCGCATGGGCCAAGACCAGGGCCGGGCTGGTCTATGCCGCAAAGGACCTCTGGGGGGATCTTGCCGGATGGTTTCTGGTGGGGCTCCTCGTGGCGGGCCTCATCGCCGCAGCGGTCCCGGAGGACATCATGGGCCGGTACCTGGGAGGCGGCGTGCATTCCATGCTACTGATGCTCGCGGTGGGCGTTCCCATGTACATCTGTGCCACAGCATCCACGCCCATCGCGGCCGCATTGATTCTTAAGGGGGTGAGCCCCGGGGCGGCGCTGGTCTTCCTGCTTGCGGGACCCGCCACCAACATCACATCTCTTACGGTCCTGTGGGGGGCGTTGGGGAAGCGCGCAACCGTAATCTATGTGGGGGCCATCGCGATTTGTGCTATGGCTTTCGGCCTGATCCTGGACGAGGTGTACGCCGCGGCGGGCGTTTCGATCCAGGCTCAGGTGGGGCAGGCCGCGGAGCTCGTGCCGGAGTGGGCGGGCTGGACAGGCGCGGTGGTCCTGCTGGCGCTTTCCGGCGTTCCCGTGTGGGGGAGTCTCCGGGAAAGATTTCACCGGGTGGTGGCCCGCATTCCCCGGAGCGATAAATCGAAGGTGCGCCGGGATGATGTCTCGCTTTCGGGGAGTTCCTGCCGGACACCATCTTGAGGGTGTTCTTCGGGGCAGGGGCTGTCCTAGAGAAAACTCGGAACCGTCGATCGAAGTCAAGATAAGATCGAAGGCCGCAAAAGGTCGCGTATAGAATTCCAGAAGAGAGGTGGCTTTATGAGCGAAACTGAGCACCCTGCGGGTGATTCCCGGCCCGCGCAAAACCCCTTTCCCATCCTCCCGCCGGACACGTCCGGTTCGCCCGAGTGCCGCCCGCCCGGGGCGGAGGCTCGTTCGAAACCGCCGAGGCCGGATCAGGACTTTGTCTCCGGGACCGTGGAGACGCCCGTGGGCCCTGTCCCCAGGGCTTCGTCGGTCCTTACGGCCGCGGACCGATGGGAGAGCATAAAGGCCCGGTGGGGCATCGGCAGGATGCATTACACGGTGGACCCCGGGCTTTACTCCCTGGGAAATCCGGACGAGAACTCTCCGGTCCTGGTGACGGCGAACTACAAGATGAGTTTCGACCGCCTGCGCCAAGCCCTGCCCGGGCGGGACGCATGGATCCTGGTTCTCGAGACGTACGGGATCAACGTGTGGTGCGCGGCCGGGAAAGGGACTTTCGGGACCGAGGAGCTCGTGCGGCGGACACAAGCCGCCGGAGTCTCCCGCGTGGTGGCGCACAAAAGGCTCATCCTCCCCCAGTTGGGGGCGTCCGGCGTAGCGGCCCACCTGGTGAAAAGACTTTCCGGTTTCCGGGTCGTGTACGGTCCCATACGGGCCTCCGATCTTCCGGCCTTTTTGGACGCGGGGCTTAAAGCCGCCCCGGAGATGCGCACCAAGACGTTCGACCTCCGGGAACGGGCTGCTCTGATTCCTGTGGAACTCGTGGAAGCGCTCAAATATGCGCTGATCGTGCTCCCGATTTTCTTTCTTCTGGGAGGGCTGGGCGGTCCCCACGACTTCTGGTCCAACGCCCTCGACAGGGGGCTCTTCGCCGTAGCGGCCATCCTTTCGGGGATCGCCGCCGGGGCGGTGTTTACGCCGCTCTTGCTCCCCTGGCTTCCCGGGCGCGCCTTCACCACCAAAGGGTTGACCCTGGGCCTGGCCACCGCGGCGGTCCTTGCGGTGTTTCACGGGGGAATCGCCGGCGGTTGGGCCGGCCGTCTCGAGCTGGCGGGCTGGTTCCTGCTCGTCCCGGCGCTCGCAGGCTATCTGGCCATGAACTTCACCGGCGCCAGCGCCTACACATCCCTTTCCGGGGTAAGGAAGGAAATGAAATGGGCCGTTCCTGTCGAGATCGGTGCAGGGGCACTGGGCCTTCTCCTCTGGATGGGGTCCCGCTTTGTGGTATAAGGAGTCAGATGATGGGGAAGTTGATATACCTTAAAAATGTGGTGTCTCTGGCGCTTGACGAGGACAAATGCACCGGTTGCGGCATGTGCGTCACGGTTTGCCCCAGAGACGTGTTGAGTATGAATAACGGCCGCGCCGCCGTGCGGGACCGGGATGCCTGCATGGAGTGCGGGGCCTGCGCCATGAATTGTCCGGCCGAAGCCCTCTCGGTCGAAAAAGGCGTGGGCTGCGCCGCGGCCGTGATCAACTCGGCCCTGGGCCGCAGGGACACCGGATGCTGCTGCGTGCTGGAACCCGCAGCCGAAGAGAACGGCGACGAAAGATCTTCCCGGGGCGCCAAAATCGGCGGATGCTGCTAAGCCCTTCTCCGGAGTACTTCGAAATCCATTTTGGCAGCCTGGCGGATGACTTGGCCCCAGTCTGCAGGTGGATCCCCGGTTTCCAATCTGTTCTCTTCCTCGGGATAGGTCAAGTCTTCTCTTCGGCGGTCAAAGCAGGAGTGGGTGCATGGAAGCCCGGGTGGATCCGGACATGTGCGGTCTTGCTGCTCGGCTTGGGATTATGGGGCTCCTGGCTGTCTTTGACCACAGAAGCATGTCCGGTTCGTGAGTTGGCCGAGGAACATCAGGACGGCAATGACAAGTTCTACGTGCTCACCCATCCTGCAATTGGACGATTGAAACCACATCCAACCATCGAAGAGTTGGAGCATCCTGAATCGATGCTGGATGCTGAAAGGAAAGACGAGGAAAAAGGTGTCGATGCCCATTTTCTGGTATCTGTGGATACGTTCCAATCCTATAATAGTTACATAGTTGCTCTAAATCTTTTTTGGTCGATAAAGCTGAAATAAACGGAACCAAATTCGTTTTGCTCAGCAGTGAAGATTACGGATTCATTCAATCAATAGTGATATTTCCCTTTTTGTTTTTTTGATTGACATTTTTGAAAGGAATTCACACATAGGCTTTATGGATTTATTGATCAGCGAGAGGAAGACAACGAGATTGCGTGTTCGTGAGTCAATCACCAAAGGCTTGCAAAGAGTCGTGCGTCAAAATGTACCCTTCCGCCTGACACCGCCCTGAGAATGCCCATCACATCAGGGAACGAGGCGTCGGTGTTTCTCCTCCAAGTCTCCGGTTCGATTTCAAGATATTGTTCTCACATACGATGAATTCCCAGAGATGAGAGCGGGAAGTAGGTCTGTCGAACCCGGCTGAGCGTGAAAGCCGGCGAGCGTAAGCCATGCACTCGCGTGACCCGGAGGCGCGCCGACGATCCGGAAACAAAAGCCGACCAGCGGCGCACAGCCTGCGGAGGCGTGTTTCAACCTGAAAACCATGGGATGAGACTTGAATATGAAACCCCTCCATATCAACAGAGCCTGCAAACGGGAGGTGGACCGCCGGCGCACCTTCGGCATCATCAGCCACCCGGACGCAGGCAAGACCACGCTGACCGAAAAGCTTTTGCTC
>CAYVUX010000030.1:0-15010 GCA_964455075.1 uncultured Desulfobacteraceae bacterium
ATTTTTTCGTCAGGAGATAATTTTACCCTTGACACCCGGAGGCCTTATAAGGGTTGGACGCCCGTGATTTTCCCGATGGGGAATGACATGAGTCGTCGGGCGACCGGCTCGAACTCGAAAGCGTTGCCCGCGGGTCGCGGGAAGAGGGATTCGCGGGAGACGGCGAAAGCGAAAGGTGAACGGTCCTTTGAAGGCAGGAGGAAACCATGAAGAAATTCGACCTGGAGTTGGCCGTGGGCCTTTTCATGATCGTGGCGATCGTCTGCCTCGGCTATTTGACCATCAAACTGGGACGGATGGAGCTTGTTGGAGGAGCGGGCTATAAGATTCACGCTGTTTTTTCCAACAGCGGCGGGTTGAAAGAGGGATCTCCGGTCATGATAGCGGGGGTCGATGTAGGCCAGGTCAAGGAGGTAAGTCTGGAAGACTATCGCGCCCGCGTTGTCCTCCATGTTCGCAAGGGCGTAAAGGTTCAGGAAGACGCCATTGCCGCCATAAAGACAAAAGGGTTGATCGGGGAGAAATATGTTGAAATCAGCCCGGGGGGATCTGATATAGTCATTCAGCCCGGAGGCCGCATTCGCGATACGCAGCCGCCGGTTGACCTGGAACAGTTGATTTCGAATTATGTCTTTGGAAAGATCTAGCAGCCTTTCTGAATCTCGAAGGGCTCCCAATCTCATCGAATGGAGTCTGCGTATGAAAATCCTTCAGGCTTTCCCGAGGCTGCTGATCTTGTCCATCTGCTGGTGCTTCTTGGGCGGCATCGCTTCCTCGCCGGCCGCTGAACCGACCGAACAGATTCGGCAAAGCACCGAAAAAATTCTTTCGATCCTCGCAGATCCCGATCTGGAGGGTCCAGAGATGGATGAGGTGAGGGAAAAACGGATCCTCGAAGTCGTGGATGAACGCTTCGACTGGGAGGAGATGGGCCGGAGGACATTGGGCCGTAACTGGTCGGAATTGAACGAGACCCAAAGGTCGGAATTTATCTCTCTCTTTCGGAAGCTGCTCCAGCGGACCTATATGGACAAGGTGGAGGGGTATTCCGGAGAAGAAGTCCTCTACACCGGAGAGCGTGTGGAGGATCCCTACGCAGTGGCAGAGGTAAAAATCGTAACCGAGGAGGGAACGGAGATACCGGTTCTTTACCGGATGAAGAGACAGGGGCCCGAGTGGTATGTTTATGACATCTCCATCCAGGGCGTAAGCCTGGTCATGAATTACCGTTCCCAGTTCAACGGCATACTGGTCCGTGGTTCGTATGAAAAGTTGGCGGACATGTTGAAGAAGAAAGTCGAACAGAAAGAATAGAACGATTTGGTCGGGGGCGGACTCTCCGCCCGGAGACGCCGGCCAAACCATGGATCGGGGGTCGTTTTGAAGAATGGGATGCGGGTTGCTGCTTTGATCCTTGCAATCGGGGTGAGCCTCTTGGCGGCGCCGGCACCGGCGGCCCCAGCCGAAAAGGGATCACCATCCCCGCCTCTGCATATGGAACCTGAAGAGTTGCCCCCCCTTCCGGATCCTCTGGAACCCCTGAACAGGGCATTTTTCGTTTTCAACGACAAGCTCTATTTTTGGGTGCTGAAACCGGTCGCCCGAGGATATTCTGAACTGGTCCCGAGGCCTTTGAGGCTGTGCGTCCGGAATTTCTTTTCCAATCTCGGTATGCCCATTCGGGCGGTGAACTGTGCCATTCAGGGGAAACCGCGGTCGGCGGGCAGGGAGGTTCTCCGATTCGCGGTGAACTCCACGATGGGGATCGTGGGCTTGGCGGATGCAGCCGCAGAGGTGTTCCAGATCCATGGAAAGGAGGAGGATCTCGGGCAGACGTTCGGCGTGTTCGGACTGGATCCTGTCCTTTATCTCCACTGGCCCGTGTTTGGGGCGTCGAGCATTCGCGACACCCTGGGAGCGTTCGGAGACAGCCTGTTGAACCCGGTGAACTACTTGGAGCCCTCCAAGTATGCTGCGGCCGGAAAGGGATTTCAAACCATCAACGGGGTTTCCCTCAGGCTCGGGGAATACGAGTCCATGAAGCGATCGGCATTGGACCCATATGAAGCCGTGAAAAACGCGTATCACCAGTATCGGGAGAATCAAATAAAGGAGTGAGCCGGAGGAAGACTGTCGGACGGGCACGCCTTCAAAAACGACAGGGTGTTGGCCGGCCGGGAATTATGGCGGTTGCCGCCGGTTTTTCGGCGCAGAGACGGGGGATCTTTGCGTTGGAAACGAACAAAAGTGTCCGGAGTAGTGTTTGGATGGGCACCGGGGAGAACCAGAGGTGATGAAGGCAGATCTGGGTTTGGTTCACGTGTATTTCGGAAAAGGTGTCGGGAAGTCGACAAGGGCGATTGGTCTCGCGATCAGGGCGGCCGGGGCCGGGCTGGCGGTCGACTTTGTCCAGTTCATGAAATCAGGGGATTCGAGTGAAGTGGGTGTGTTCGAGAAGATTGCGGAGATTCGTTACCGGTGTCCGGGAAAGCATCCGTTCATTCTTGCCGACGGACCGAAACCAATGCATTACGCGCACGCGGAAAAGGCTATGGAATATGCGGAAACTGCTTTTCAAGGAAATGGCAGCATCCTCATTTGCGACGAAATCCTGAATGCGATTTCCTTTGGACTAATCCCTACCAAAAGGGTTTTGGACTTGATCGCGTTGGCAAGAGACCGGATGGAGCTGGTTTTGACCGGGAGAGAGATAGAGCCTGAGCTCCTCAAAGCGGCGGATTATGCCACCGAGTTCGTACAGATCAAGCACCCTTTCGAACAGGGTGTGAAGGCCAGGAGGGCCATTGAATATTGACCCTGCTCCCATCTGGAAAGGATTTTCGGGCACCGGAAAGTCTGGAGCAGGTGTTCGCGGACGAAACCTTGAGACATGCTTTCGCATCAGGCGGATTAAGCGCAGGAATACATTGAAGGTTATCGACGATTAGGCCTCTCCCTGCAAACGCGGGGGGTTGGGCAAAAGGAGTTTTTTCAAAGGCTTCGAGGAGGTGGACAATGGCTTTACAGCCGGATGGCATGGAAACGTTGGTTGGGGAAGTTCTCTCCGTCAAGGGCGAGTGCAGCGCCGGGCACAAGACGGGGGACGTCTTTCATCTGGGCTGCTGGGACACGGGCGGCATTTGCGGGTTCTTTTACCACGATATTTTTCCGAACATCAGTGTGCTTCAGTTTGGGGGAGGCTACCCGTGGGCCTCGCAGGACGAATTGATCCTTGAATGCCCTGATCGGTACAATGCAGTGACTATGAGACTAAGAAAAAGGCGGGAAGACGAGTGACCCTCGCAACGACGACCCTGTGCCCTTTTGGCATCCCGGACGGAAGGCGGAACGATCTCTTGCATTTTTCAGGCTGCCCCGCGGATCGGAAAACGCGTCCATCACACCGTTTTTTCGCATTCGTCCTTGATGAATGGCCTCATAGCGCCGGCCGGGGTCCGGCCTGTCCGGAGAAGGAACCGGGGGAAAGAAAGCATCATGCGATCGGATAGGTTGAAAAGGAACGTGGAGACCCTCCCCCACAGGGCACTCCTGATGTGTGCCGGGGTCACGCAGGACGAACTCCGCGGGGACCGCCCGTTCATCGGGGTGGCCAACAGCTATAACGACCTCATCCCGGGCCACATCCACCTCAATGATCTGGCGCAAGAGGTCAAACGCGGAATCCGGGATGCCGGAGGGATTCCTTTCGAATGGGGCGTGCCGGGGGTTTGCGACGGAATTGCCATGTTCGTGGAAATGAGGCTGAGCCTTCCCAGCAGGGAGCACGTTGCGGACAACATCGAGATCATGACCCTTTCCCACTCCCTGGACGGGTGGGTGGGTGTTACCAACTGCGACAAAATCACGCCTGGAATGCTCATGGCCGCCGGGCGGCTCAACCTGCCCGCAATAATCCTGACCGGAGGGCCGATGAAGGCCAACGTCGTGGAAGGAAAGAAGCATCATCCCATCGAGGGATTCGGCCTCGTGGGAGAGGTGAAAAGCGGCAGGATCTCTGCGGATGAGGCGGAAGGCCGTCTGCGTGAAATGGCGTGCGGCGCGGGATCCTGCGTGGGACTTTATACGGCCAACACCATGGCGGTGGTAACGGAAGTGCTGGGGATGTCCGTGGAGGGGTGCGCCGCGACGCTGGCCGTGGATGAGCGAAAAAGGCTACAGGCATACGATACCGGGAAAAGGATCGTTGAGTTGGTAAGAGACGGTCTCAGGCCCGCGGATGTGATGACGCGGCCCGCGTTCGAGAATGCCATCCGGGTGGACATGGCCATGGGCGGTTCCACCAATACCGTGCTGCACATTCCGGCTGTCGCCGCGGAGGCGGGGATCGAACTGGAAGTGGACTTGTTTGATGAGATTTCGAGAGATACGCCGAACTTATGTTCGATTATACCCGCAGGCCCGCATGAGATGGCGGATTTGGACAGGGCCGGCGGGGTTTCAGGGGTACTCAACAGGCTGATCGGCAAGCTCAAAGACAGCCCCACCGTGAACGGCAGGACCATCCTGGAAGCCGCTGAAGAAGGACGCGTTATTGACGAAGAGGTTATCCGCAGCCTGGAAAACGCCCGCTACAAAGAAGGGGGCATCGCCGTTCTTCGCGGAAATATCGCACACAGCGCGGTGGTCAAACAGACTGCCGTGAGCCCGGACATGCTGCGGCACGCGGGGACGGCAAAGGTCTTTTATTCCGAGAGCGAACTGCTCGACGCCATTGAGCAGAGGAGAATCAAAGAGAACGATGTGGTGGTATTGCCTTTTCAGGGCCCGGCCGGCGCGCCCGGGATGCCCGAGATGCTGACGCCCACGGATGCAATCAAGGGGGCCGGATACAAGCGGGTGGCGTTGATCACCGATGGTCGATTTTCCGGTGCGACTACGGGGCCGTGTATCGGCCATGTGGAAATGGAGGCCTACAACGGGGGCCCCATCGGTGCAGTCCGGGATGGGGATATGATCGAGATCGACATCCCCAACCGGACCCTGAACGCCGGATTGACTGAAACGGAAATCGCCGCCCGGCTCAAGGACGCAAAGCCTCCCGAAAGGCAAGGCTCGCCGCTCCTGGAAACATACAGAAAGAAATTCAAGGGTAGAAACTGCTACGGAAGGCGACCAAAATAACGAAGGGTCGGCGAAACGCCTGATGCTGATGCGGCTTTCCCCGACAGCCTGCCCGGGTTCTCATTGAGATCTTCAAAGAATGAGTCCGGCTTAGGCGGCGGGATGGACCGGAGGAATACATGTAGTGTTGTGAGAATTGAGCCTCTCGGCGGTAAGGTCGCGGCTGTCTTGTTCGGGACATGGCAGCCCCTGCCAAGGCAGGGATTGGGCATGAAAAAGAGGGTCCAGCGCGGCTCATTCAGGGTGCCGTTCCTACGGAAGCACAGTCTGATATGTGGGAATCCAGGCACGAACGGTGTCTGCCCGAGCGCCGAGCGGGAAGATGGGGCAGCGGTTTGACAAATCGAGACTCCTGGCGTAGGATAAAGTTCTGACAGGAAATGCTTGTGTGAGAAAGGGAGGTTTCTGTGGGTGAGCTTGAAGGATCCGATAAGGAGAGAAGGCGTTATCCCAGGGTGAGATCCCTTTGCCTGATATCCTATGTTCTAAAGGATGGTAAGGTTCAGAAGAGTGCGATTTCCATGGGAAGGACGCTCGATGTGAGCCCCGTGGGCGTCAAGATGGAGATCTACCAGCCCGTGGAGACCGGAATGCTCGTGGAGATGGAAATCGGCATTGGAGAAACCATCCACTCCGTCAGGGGAGAGGCGGTTCATTCCCGGAAAGCCGAAGGCGACAAGTACATTCTGGGAATCGAATTCATCGATCTCGAAGAGGGTCTTGCCCGAAGCCTTGCCCAACGATGATTCCTGGACCTTCCCGCCTTGCCTTGGGCCCTGCTTCCGATCGTGGGAAGCCGGGTTCGCGCCCCAAGCCTGTGATCCCCTCATTTTGATATGTATGATCGGGGACTCTTTCAACCCGTGGAGTTCGGGTTGACAAGTAGGTCGCCGTTTGGATAAAAAGGCCCGGCCGTCTGCCCGGGCCGTAGCTCCCTCGGCAGGAGCAATCACTTCGCGGAGGAGAACTCATGACCGAACAGAAAAGAATGGATCCCGAGATGTTCTCCATGGTCCTGGACACCCTGGACAAATTGGAACGGGATCGGCTTTCTTTGGAGATCAAGCTGGACATGGATCGAAAGGGAGAATTTCCCTCGGAGTTGATCCGTTTTATGCTGGGGCCCGATATGGCGCTGCACCTGATCTTTATTCCCGAGGAATATGGGGGGCTCGGCGCCGGAGCCTCGGATATCGCTCAAATATCCGAGAGAATGGCCAAAATGGACCTTGCTGTAGCCACCTCATTTCTGGCCATATGCCTGGGCATGGACCCGATCCGGGTGGGCGCGACGGCTGAACAGAGGGAAAAATACATCCGAAGAATTGCCGAGGAGGGCATGGTGGTTGCCTACGGGGTGACTGAACCGGAGGCGGGCTCCAACGTACAGGCGCTCAAAACCAAAGCGGAACGGGTGCTGGATGAGTCCGGAAACATCAAGGGCTACAAACTGAATGGGCAGAAGCAGTTCATCACCAACGGGGGGGTGGCTGATCTGTACACGATTCTTGCGGACACTCCCGAAGGGCCGTCGTTTTTTATCGTGGAAAGCGGATGGGAGGGCCTTGTTCCAGGCAAGCACGAGGACAAGCATGGAATCCGGGCGTCGGACACCTGCCCTCTGAGCTTGGAGGACCTTTATGTGCCGGCCGAGAACCTTGTCGGCGGCGTGGAAGGCCAGGGTCTTAAGCAGGCGAACAAAGTGTTCGGCTATACGCGTGTCATGGTGGCTACTTTCGGGCTGGGAGGAGGCACGGCGGCCCTGGAACGGGTGATACGCTACAGTAAGGAGCGGGTTCAGTTCGGGTCGACCCTTGTCGAGAAGGAGGGTTACACGCACCGCTACCTCGTTCCAAACGCCGTACGCCTGGAAGCGGCCCGCTCTTATATCGAGGAAGTGGCCGCAAGGCTGGATTCCGAGGAGGAAGACCTCCAGGTGGAGGGTTCCATTGCCAAGTTTTTTGCCACGGAAGTGGGCGATGCGGTGGCCGACGACTCCATCCAGGCGTTCGGCGGCTATGGATATATTCGGGAATTCGAGGTGGAAAAGATCAAGCGGGACGTCAAGATCCTGCCCATATATGAAGGGACGAGCGAGATCCAGAGAAACATCATCTCCATGTTCCGCATGAGATCCATAGTGCGATCCAAAGGGGAGTTCTACGAGAAGACGGCCCGGGAGCTCGATGGCCTGCCCGAGGATACCGGGGGATCATACGCGGCAAAGGCGATCAGGACCTTGAATCGGGTGATCTTGAGCGCGCGGAAAAACAAGCTGACCAGATCCCAGCACGTCATGTTCCTTCTTGCAGATATGATGACATGGTGCGAGGTGGGAGGTGCGTTTTGCCGGAAGGCTGCAGCGCGCCGGGAAGGACAGAAACCCTCTCCCGATTTTATCAAGGCCGGAGCGAGACTGTTTGCGCGTGAAGTCCTGGAGAAGGTCTATGTGAACGGCACCAAGGTGCTGCTGGGGGGCGAGACGCAGATCCAGGATACGGCACAAATTCTGACCGAATTGGACTTGCCTTCGGCTGCGACCGGCCTCATGTTGGACATGAACCGCGTGGCGGCGGGGCTTTTGGAAACGGCCTGAGTTCCGGTCGTGTCCGGGGTCCCGCATGGGAGATTGTGTCGCAATTCCTCATCCCGGCCAAGTCCGTGTAACGGGCGCGAGCCGGGAGCCATAAGTACACGGTATGATGCCATTTTTCTGGATTCCGGATCTCACTTGCTTCGCATCGTTCGTCCGGAATGACGTCTTTTTCGAATTGCGAGCCAGCCTCATAGAGCGGAATTTTGAAAACACGGATGTACGCGAATGAACATCCGTTAATAGGAAAGCGCAACCCGGAAGGAAACACCTTTTGCCGAGCAAGTCTTACGTCAGAAGGGGACGGCCGAGGACCGACCGGGAGGGGCGTGGCAGAGGAAAGCGGCTCTATGGAAAACCCAGAATCGATCCGCCGCTCAAAAAGGTTTTCCAAAAGATCGGGGTCCCTCCCTCCGAACCGTTCCATCCCGATCCTTTTCAACGGCAAGCCCTGGAGCAGATTCGAGACCGGGACGTCCTGGTGAGTGCGCCTACCGGGGCCGGGAAGACCTGGGTCGCAGCCCAGGCGATCCACACATACCTTGCCCGTAACTTGAGGGTCTGGTATGCCTCGCCGCTCAAGGCCCTGTCCAATTCCATCTATTATGAATTCCGCAGGGAATTCGGCCCGGAATTGTGCGGCATCCTGACCGGCGACAGGAAGGAAAATCCCCAGGCACCCATCATCGTCGGGACCACCGAAATCCTCCGCAACCAGCTCTATGATTCCATGCAGGCGGGCACCAGCATACAGTCCGACCTGGTCATCCTGGACGAGGCCCACTATTTGAGCGACCCGGAGAGGGGCGTGGTCTGGGAAGAAGTGCTTATTTACCTCCCTTCAAGGGTGAAATTGCTGCTCCTCTCGGCAACGGTTTCCAACGCCGAAGAGGTGAGCGCTTGGCTGCGCCACATTCGGAGAACTCCTTGCACTGTAGTGCGGGCGGACGAACGGCCGGTGCCCCTGGAAATGCTTTTTCTTTTTCCGGACGGTTTGGTGTCCCACCTCGGGGGAACGCATGGCCTCAATCCCAAGGTCAAGAAATTCCTTGCCGGGAAGTCCAAAAGCCGTAGAAGGGGACGCGAGAAGATCCCTTTCGGCGACATCATCTCCTGCCTCAGGGGCCTCCGTCTCTTGCCGGCCATCTTTTTTCTGAAATCCAGGGCGGGCTGCGACCGGGCTATCCGCACATGCCCCGCGGTAGAGCAGAAACCTCAGGACCGGGAACGGCTCAAAGCGGCCCTGTTACCCATGCTTGAGGGGTACCCCTACCTCAAGGATCACCGGCAAATGGATGCCCTGGTGGAGTCCAGGGTGGGATCTCACCACGGGGGACAGCTGCCCCTGTGGAAATCGGTCATTGAACAGATGATGAATGGGGGGTCCCTGGAGGCCATTTTTTCCACTTCGACGGTGGCTGCGGGAGTCAATTTTCCCGCCCGGACCGTGATTCTTCTCCAGAGCGACAGGTACAATGGGAGAGAATTCGTCGACCTTACAGCCATGGAACTCCACCAGATGGTCGGGAGGGCCGGCCGCAGGGGAAAAGATCGCATAGGGTTCGGCGTGGTAGTCCCCGGGCTTTATCAGGACCCCCGCCTCATATGCGATTTAAAGGATTCCCCCCCGGAGCCGCTGGTGAGCCAAATTCATATCAACTTCTCCATGACCTTGAACCTCCTGCTTTCCCATACGCCCTTGGAGGTCAAGGAACTCCTGGAAAAATCGTTTGCTTCCTTTCAGGAAAGGGATACGGAACGTTCCGCCCAGAGGGAGTGGGAACACATTGTTTCCAGGCTCCAGGAGGCGCTTCCCAGAGGCAAATGCGATACCGGAGATCCGTACGAAGTCCTCGAGAACATCCAGAAGAGAAGGGAGCTTCAAAAAGAGGCGCAGAGGCTTGTGCGGAGGCTGGAGTATGAGAGCCATTTAAACACGTTGAAGAAGTATCTGAAGCCGGGAAGACTGTTTCTTCACCGCTCGGGGGGTGTCTACGCCCTTTTTCATACAACCATGAGGGGAGACCGGCTGCTTTGCTCTGCGTATCCCGTGGGACCCAAACGGAACCGGTCCCGGAATCGGCTCCGCTTGAAAAAGGTGGATGTGAATCAAATCAAGAAGATTTACGACTACCGGGTCGACCTGCAGGATGACGAGTCTCCGGAACGTCTTGAGGGAAAATTCGGCCGCATCCCGTTCCATACTCTGGAGGAGCTTGCCTTGGAAAAACCGGAGCAATCCGAGGGTGACGAGGCGCTGGAGGCTGCGACAAGGAGTTTGAACGGACTTCCCTGTGAGGGATGCAGCCACTTCAAGGCCTGCCATTTGAGAAGAAAGAGCGATGTAAGACAGCTTCTTAAGGGCCTTCGATCCCTCGCCCTGCAAATGCATGGACTGGGAGAGGGTCTCTGGCTGAGCTTCAAGCGCCATCTCCGGTTTTTGAAAGAAACCGGCTTTGTGGAGGAGGCGGATCAGCTGACCCCCGATGGGCGGTGGGCCTCGAAACTCCGCCTGGATCAGCCGTTGCTGATTGCCGAGGCCATTCGGAAAGGGGCGTTCGAGGGCCTGGATCCGGAACTCCTGGCAGGGGGGCTCGCGCCCTTTGTCTGGGACAGGGCACAAGACGTGGAACTCAGGGTTCCCGGACATATCGATCTAACCCGGATCGAAAGGGCGTTCCAGGACACTCTTTCCACAATTGAAGGAATCCGAAGCCTGAAGAGCAAGCGGGGCTTCGAGAATCCCCCCGTGATGTTCTGGCCCGCTGCCGCCATTGCCATGTGGAGCGAGGGGCTGGACTGGGAGCAACTGACAACCTATGTGCCCGTGGATGAAGGAGACATGGCTTCCCTGGTTATGAGGACGGCGGATCACCTGAGGCAGGTCACGAATCTGGAAGAGACCCACCCGGATCTGGCCTGGTCGGCCAGAGAGGCCGTCGGCAGGATCCTCCGAGAGCCGGTGTACCTTCCTTAACGCAAGATCCCATGGGCGAGACTCGGGACAAGAAAAGAACCGCGTATCCCGAGTGGCGGTTTTCGCAACGCGGTCGATGAGCACAAAGTGGCGCGTACATCCGCCTAATCACACCGGAGGCGTACTGCGTCGCTCCCGTGCCGTGCCATTAGAGGCTTTCTGTTCACCACGCCCGAGTACGCGACGGCACGGCGTCCGAGGGCGACGTTTCACACATAAAGGAGGTCTCATGACCGGGAAAGATGCTGTGGACTACCGAGGGGACTGCTGAAAAGCGTTTCTGGACGTAAGTTTATGTCTTCGCGTTCTTAGGCCGGGGAAACGCTTCGAGTTTATTGTCGAGGCGGACAAGCTGGAGCGCATTCACCGGGTCGTCGCACACAACGGCGGGAAAGTCGTCCACGAGACGCCCGTGGGAGATGACGTGCAGGTCTGCGTACAAAAGGGCTCCTAGGGGAGGCTGTCGGAAAACACCCATCTCCCCGCAGAAGCGGGATCGCGCAAGCGGCGTCAGCCTTGGCCTTCGTTGCCGCGGCGCACTGTAATTACGCCTCATTCTTAGGTCTGCGGAAGTCTTGCTTGCGAGCGGTTCGTATCCGACGAATTCCCCTTGTGCCCTTTCGGTAAAGTTCAATCCCGATGTCTTCCAGATCAAGGCCGTTCACATTGGGCCTGCGCCCCATGCCAACGGGAAGCTGCCCGGGTCCCGGATATAGAACGCCTTAAGCTCCTGCGGGGCAAGCCGACGGGCTGCGGCAAGGGGGAAGGTTTAATAATTTTGCTGATCAAATCCGGCAAACGTTGCAAAATCTGCTTGTCTGTTCTACGCTTCAAATTCTATATTTGCCATTATCCCTCGTGTCAAACAACCGAAAGGGAACGGGCATTAGAGATGAAGCCTGAAGTTCGAAGATGCCCCACAGGCAACCGGCGGCTGCTGAATTCGATAAACGTGAGCGCTCGCTTGCTGACAGGGATGTTGATCGTACTCTTCACAGGGAATGGGGCTGTTTTCGCCGAATCCCCATCCGTCATTGAAGTGGGGCTCTTTTCCACCGAAAATGCCGAGAGCGGACTTCCCGCCCACTGGGAGCCGCTCCATTTTAAAGGCATCAAGCGTCACACCGAGTACCGGTTGATAGAAGAGGATGGGCAGGTGGTCGTTAGGGCGAAGGCTGATGCGTCGGCATCCGGCCTGTTTCGGGAAATCGCGGTTGATCCCGGAGAATATACGACCATTCGATGGCGATGGAAGGTTGCCGATGTTTTGAAAAAAGGGAACGTGCATCTAAAGAAGGGGGATGATTATCCGGCTCGGGTCTACATCCTGTTCGAATACGATCCCGGCAAAGCGGGGTTTATTGAAACCCTGAAATACGAAACCGCAAAACTCTTTTACGGACAGTACCCACCGTCGGCCTCCATCAACTATATCTGGGCGTCCAATGCACAGAAGGGGCGGGTGATACCAAATCCCTACACGGAGCGTGCCATGATGTTTGTGGTGGAAAGCGGAAAAGAAATGCTGAACACATGGATTGATGAAGAACGCGATTTGTATGCGGATTACCGGGAAGCCTTCAAAGGTGAGCCACCCATGATTCGCGGTGTAGCCATCATGACGGACACGGACAACACCGGAGAGTCCGTCACCGCCTATTACGGGGATATCGTTTTTCTCAAAAAGCGCCAGTGAAAACAAGGTGCTCAACGCAGCTCATAACGCATTGGGATTTGATTTTTCTGGATTCGGTAGAAGCGCTCAAGCCTTTCGATGGGCATCCCGGCCAGGAACCCCAAAATCATGCACTGGTTGATGGTGGTCGTCCGAACCACACCCAATTGCCGCCATCGTCTTGCAGATGTGACGGCCGCCTGGGGAAGGGTTGTAACGCCGCCCCGATGACCCAGACGGCGTACCAATTCGAAGTCTTCCATGATGGGCAGATGTGCGAATCCCCCCATCTCATGGAATATCCGCTTCTCCATGAACAGCCCTTGATCCCCGTATGGACACTTAAGAAACGTGGAACGAATATTCGCAATCCATTCGACCAGGCGCATCTTTGCCCCGGGATCGTTCACTTTGAACCGAAATGCCCCCGCTACGATCGCCGGGCGATCCAGCGCCCGGCGGATCAACCAGGCATACCCATCAGGCGGCAGGGTATCGGCATGAAGAAACAACAGGATCCGTCCATTGGCCGCAGAAGCGCCTGCATTCTGCTGCAGCGCCCGGCCCCCGGTGACTTCCAACACGCTTGCACCGGCCCGGACTGCGATATTGCGGGTGTCATCCCCGCTGCCCCCGTCCGCCACAATGCATTCAACG
Source organism: uncultured Desulfobacteraceae bacterium (assembly GCA_964455075.1). GTDB lineage: Bacteria > Desulfobacterota > DSM-4660 > Desulfatiglandales > Desulfatiglandaceae > CAYVUX01. The sequence goes on from CAYVUX010000030.1 coordinate 13,045, forward strand.
GGCTCGGACCGGTAAAGATGATCCAGCAGGAGACCGATCTTTGCTGATTCGTTGAAGGTGGGGATAACGACAGAAATCATCGGCTTTCCTGTGAACACGTCCATAAAACGCTGATCCCCACGGAGCCGGGCCAGATCCTCCGGGCGGTCCACATCCCGGAGAAGCGGCAGGTCCGCGGAATTCAGACCAAGACGTCGGATTCTATCCCGCGTCTGTTTGTAGACATGCCCGGTTCCCCAATCCACGGCCTCAAACAGTTCACTATGCACCTTCTTCATCCCGATGAGGTAATACCCGCCGTCATGGGCCGGACCCACAACAACATCGCGGTGCTTGAGCTCATCAAGGGCTTGAAGGAGGATGTCCGGTACGAGTTCCGGCAGATCCGATCCCACCAATAATGCGGCCTCGGCACCCGAGCGAAAGGCCTTTTCGAACATCGCGCGCATGCGGGTCCCGATATTGCCTTGAGGTTGGGGCGCGTATTGAAGGTCCGGCCCCAGCCAGGCGCGGAACTCTTTTCTTGCGGCGCCCGTGTAACAGATCGTTATTCGCAGATTTCTTTGGCCTCCATTCGCGATCCTTGCGGCGCGTGCAACCGCCACGCAGTGCTCGGTCATGCGCCGGTAGAGCCGCGAGGCTCCCTCGGCTCCGATCGCCGGGATCAGGCGTGTCTTCGCCCTGCCCGGCACCGGGTATCGCGCGAATACCAGGATATGGAAAAGGGGGCGGTTCATAAATAACCAACTCGTTCATCCAAACAATGGTTTTCCTCTTTCACGAGAGCATGTTCCCATTTGACAGCATTTTCCGCTCCCGGTTGACCATTTTCAAATACGCGGCCGGCTCTACCTGCTTGTTCAAGGGTCTTAGCGCTTCTCAAGGCGATCCGCCAAAGTATGCTACAATTCAATCCTCCTCCCCGCAAAGCAATTGCCTGATTCTTTCGCTCAAGAACATGATGGATTCAATGTCCAGGTGATCCACGATGGTTTCGTCAAAGAGCAGTTTCACCTGGGCCCCGTACCCTTCCTCCGGGTCCTCATCCCAGAAAAGGAGCATCACCGGGATACGCGGGAGGGGCCGAAATTCGAGCGCCACATCCGCCTCCATGTCCTGAGTGGTTTTGTCCTCGGCCCCAAGGGCCTTTCCCGCTTCCAGGAGCTCCCGCCTCCGGCCTTGGAATCGCTGAATCAACGGCTCCTCCACGTGGCGCCTCATGGACTTCATCTTGCTTACGGTATTGGGCAGCTCCACCAGGCCCTTCCATTTACCCGTAGGCTCACTCCGTCCGCCCTGGGCCATGTGGTTGTAAATGAATACCTGCTCCCACCGGGTCAGGGCATCTCCATTTCCCTTTTGTACGGAATCCGCCGTGATGCGGATCGTATCCAGGAAATACGGAATCTCAAGGGTCTCCCGGTCCGCGCCGGGGATCAATCGGCCTCCAATCCGCTCCGGAAGATCGGCGATCCGCATGGAAGCGGCGCGCTCCCGGGCCCATACGAGAGCGTCCGAGGCCATGTCTTTCCGGGTCCATTGGCCTGCTTCGCGCTGCCTGTCCAGCTCCTTCTGCGCCCAATCCAAGGTGTCGGCGTCCACATGCGGACAGGTCTTCAGGGGCAGCCCCTCAGAAACCACCATGCCGGCGAATGCCGTGCAAGTCGGATACCCGCAGTCCCCACAATTGGTCTTGGGCAGCACCCGCTTGTATACGTCCAGCACGGACAGGGCCATGACTCAGACCTCCTTTCTCTCGACATCGCGGGATACAGGATAGGAAGTGGGTTTTTAAGCAGGATTGTAGCCGCGTGGAAGATTGTCTGTCAAAAGGAAAGCTTTGCCAACATCTTGTGGGCAATGCTTCCTTTTGATGTGTTCGCGGGATCTGCCCCCGCGTTCCCCCGCGTCGGCTCTCGAAAGACATTCCATAAACACCCCTCAAGCCAAACATACAGCGCTTTCC
>CAYVUX010000031.1:0-14862 GCA_964455075.1 uncultured Desulfobacteraceae bacterium
CACAAGGGGAACCGAGCCTTCATCCTTGCCGGCATGGGATTTCAGAAGGGATAGCTTTGCCCTGAACATCGAAGAACTTTGCTGGGCAATGATTTCCCCGATCAATTTGAATCGCAATTTTTTGTAAGAGGCACGGGCCATGAAATCGGGTCGCCACGCTTTTCCTTCGGAGCGCTGGGCCTCAATACGGATACTCAGCCCTTTCAGAGGGATCAGATCTCCTATATGATTTTTCAGGTAATCCAGTATCTCGTGTTCAATGCACACTGTTGCCTCAAATATTTTAATTGTCCATTCGGACAACAACATAATTAAAAACAACGATGATTTCAAATAAAAACGCCTTTTCGGCGAAGCGTTTCATCCGATATCCTATCATTCCGTGTGAGAATCTGTGTGAGAAAATCTCTCAAAAATAGGGAAAAACGGGAAAAGATCAGAAAAGAGAGAACGCAGGAATTTCAAATACTTATAGAGATTTGAGGAGGTTGTGAAACTCGGGGTTGCTGCTTACGAATCCGTAGGTCGCAAGTTCGAATCTTGCCGGGCGCGCCAGAAAAACAAAAAAGCACTGAACCGAATCGGCAAAGCAAAAAATGCTTTTGACGTTTTCATACTTATTCCTCCCCTTTCAGACATTCCATAAAGAGGTTGCTGTTTCTCCACGAAAGCCGATTCTGTCATTCACTTCATATCCCTTGGTGCGTGCCAAGACCGCACCTTTCCGTATCCGTATTCTATGGTTTACCTTTTTCTAAGCTTATAGAAAATAATGATACAAAATCTATGCTAACGTCCAGGAGTATTTTAGCGACTAGACAGTGACTACGCTCAATAGTCACTCAGGAGGTTTCGGCGGCAGATCAAGAATTTTGAAACAGTGGGGTCTTCCTACCTTTTTCCTTGCCGGTCTTTTTTGCTCATGATCATAGCGTATTAGCTTTAGTTGGCCCTGTTTTCCTGTATGAACGCACAGAGTTTTCTGTGTTGGGCTTCAGTTAACGCCCCGAATGCAATGCCCATTCGTCTTACTCTTATGGTGGAAAATTCCTGGGTGATCGGAAGTTCGAAGTCGGAAACCGTGCTTACCGGCAAATCCGTGAGATACCAGATTTCCGCGCCGGCGAAGAGATCCACCCTTGCCCGTCCCAAATCCACCCCATCATCGGCCAAATACTTTAATGCCAACCCGCCCTCGCCTATATTCAAGACCTCTCCCACAGTCTCGGTACCGCATTTCACCAGAGCAAAAATATTCTCTTTCACTCGGTATCGCGGGGCCTTCCTTCTTTCACTGTCAACTTGTAGCTGCATCGTTTGTCTCCCTCCGGCTATTCAAGGTGGAGCACATCAGTAGCCGCTACGCGCCGCCGGTCATGACAATAAAGCCCGCCAGGGGAGATGCTCCGTTTTCACTCCGTTATTCGAGATAAATGGCAATGCCGCGCTGGTGAGTACTTCTGCCTTGAAATATAGAGATCCAGGTTAATCGGCAGCGTGGCTCTAAATATCATTTTTTTGTCCGGTGATTGCATTCCCCCCTTTTTGGCCGCTTTCCATCCATAAATGGCCATCTTCCTTCGCACCCTCCGGACTGTACAGTGCCCGCCACCAAACTCGTGGAATGGCACCAGTTGGTTTGGCGAACTCTCAACCTGACCGAAAAGTTGCAAAAGCGTTCATGGGAAAGCTCAAGCCTCCCGCCTTACGGATTCATAACTATCTCCAAAAGGTGCTCTTTTTTTGCGCGTCGATCCCCCGCCGACGGTCTTCCGACGGCGCCTTTCCCGGGCCTCTCCGCTCGCCCATACGCCGGTCGACTATGACGCGGGCAGTGCTCCCGAATGTGCGGCGCATTTCCTTTTCCAAGTGGGCGTAGGGGCGCTGAATGATAACAACCATATCCCCGGCGCTCTCGTCCTTTCGGAATCCAGCCAGGGAGATATTCATGCCTAAATTCAGAGGGAAAGCCATCAGTGTCCTCCTGGAGTTTATGAATGATCCATTGCCTGATAGATTGAATCTTCCCGGTTTCCATCTGGAAATGCCTTTTTCTACACACCCGGACCCCGAGTCCTTTAACCCTTAGGCCACCGCGGGTTATCTTTTCTTCTCTCCAATACAGAACTACACAAATACTTGGAAAGTTGTCAATCGGACTTAGGTCAGGGTTTTACAGAAATCGCACCTGATTGAAGCCCCGCCTCACTGCGACCCCGACCGCCTGGAGTCGTTGGCTTACGTTGCGTTTCTCGAAAATGAGAATCCGGCATCATTTGTTCTTGCGCCATCGTGGATGACGGATGCCGAGTTTCTTGACCTTGTAATTGAGGGACCTGGGTGTAATACCCAAAGACTTGGCCGCATGCTTTTGCACCCAGAGGTTCTGCTCCAGCGCTTTGACGATCATGTCCTTTTCCTGGTCCCTGATGGTGTGAGAGGGGAAAGACGATGACGAGGGACTCTGCCCCCGGGTAACGAGCGATTCGGGCAAGGAAATGTTTTGTTCCTGGATGGAGGAAGACTCTTCCAGAATGACGGCCCGTTCAATGACGTTGGAGAGCTGGCGGATGTTTCCGGGCCAATTGTAGCCCTGAAGGGCGGCCAGGGCCCGGGATGAAAACCCCTCGATGCGCTTTTTCAGAATCCGACAGGCCCTTTCCATCAGCAAGTGAGCAAGGGGCTCAATGCACTCCTGCCGTTCCCTCAGCGGAGGCAGGTGCACCCGCAAGATATTGATTCGATAATAAAGGTCCTCCCGCAATTCTCCTTTTTCCACCTGGCGTTCCGGATCCCTGTTGGTGGCGCATATAATGCGCACATCGGTTTGGATGGTCTTATTCCCGCCCAATCGTTCAAACGATTTATCCTCCAACACCCTCAGCAATTTTGCCTGAAGACCCGGATTCATTTCACCGATCTCGTCCAAAAGCACGGTGCCGCCCGCACCCTGCTCCAGCCTTCCCATACGGATCTTATTGGCCCCGGTAAAGGCCCCCTTTTCATGGCCGAAAAGCTCACTTTCAAGCAGGGTGTCAGGAATATTGGCGCAATTAATCTTAATAAACCCCCGTTTTCGCCGGTGGCTGTTAAAATGGATAGCCCCGGATAAAAAACTCTTTCCGGTACCGGTCTCACCGGTTAAGAGAATGGTGGAGTCGGTCTGAGAAAACTTTTTAAGCGCGGAAATGGTTTCTTTCATGGCGGGGCTGTTTGAGACAATGGCATCGAAATCATAAATAATATTCTGCTCATGTCTTAAGTAGGCGATTTCATTTTTAAGCCGCCTGTTTTCCAAGGCCCTCTCAATGGCATATAAAATCTTCTCATTAGAAAACGGCTCGGCGATGAAATCAAATGCGCCTGCCTTTACAGCTTTCACAATCAAAGGGGTTTCTTCCGATTTGCTGAGTACAATGACAGGGGTAGACGGGCTAACCCGTTGAACTTCTTTCAATGGATCCAAGCTGCCATGCTTTTCGAGAGGATGCGGGCTGAGCAATACGATCTGATACTCGCTCTTGCTCAGATGAGATGTCATCTCCTTGCCGAGTGAGCAATAGTCAACAACGTAGTAGACGTCAAGCGCTTGTTTAAGGAGCTTTTCATCCGATGACGCATGTCCGACGAACAGTACTCTTGCTGCGTTCATGGTTCCTTCAAACCCATCCCGGCTTTTCGCACGACGGAAAAGCCGTAAATCCGACCCGCTCCCGGTGCTCCTTGAGCCCTTTCGTCAAGAGGCCCGCCTAGCCGCATTGATCACCCTGCCGGCAATCCGAAGTATCAGCATGATAAATAGAATCGCCTATATTTGTCAATCCTTTAAGCCCCTAAAAATAATGCGGTTTTGGTATGCATACCAACCGATTGAATTGGGTGGAAAACGTATCAGCCTCATGTGAAACGGATCAAAAAGAGGAACGCCTTGCGTGATACCAGAGTGGGCGCGAAATCCTTGCTGACTCCGGAGGACACGATCAAGAACTTTGATTCATCCGGTTTTCGCGTCCTTATATCTTTGAAAGAGTAAAAATGAGAAATCGTGACATCCTGACTTGGCTCAAAGGTTCACTCCCTCATTCCGGCGCAATAGGCTGTGCCCCAGTTCGAAAAAAACGTCATTCCGGACGAACGAAGCGCAGCGAAGGGAGATCCGGGATCCAGGAAAACGCCGTCTTTTCGAGAATTTCTTGATCCGGCTCGCGCTCCCTTTCATGAGAATTGGCAGGGATCACAAACTGCGACATGGTCTCGGATCCCGGATCGGAGTCTGGGACACGCGCCGGAATCCGTCCGCTCTTTCTCCGTGCTTCAGGCAAAAGCCCGGAATCTGGAAAAAGATGGGTTGTGGATAGCCGGCCTGCTGCATGCATCTTGCTAAGCAAAAATAAAGAGCGGGCAAAAACCAGAAGCGGAAGTTCCTGTTGAACCACATTCACTGTAGCTTGCCACACTCCCTCCCTCGGTATCACTATTGCATGACATCATTGATGCAGTTGACTGGGGATGGTCGCCATGAGCTTTTTTGGTTCTTCCGGAAAATGGATACCTAATGGCTGCCAAATAGAAATCGTTCCCCTGGTTTTCGCGTCTTTATATCTTTGAAAAGAAATGAAAAATCGTGGCATTCTTAATTGTGGCCTGAGGGTTCACTCCGTCATTCCGGACGAACGACGCGAAGCAAAGGGAGATCCGGAATCCAGGAAAACGCCGTCTTTTCGTGAACTCCGGGTCCCGGATGGCGCCCTGTTTCACAGGGCTTGTCCGGGATGACGAACTGCGACACAGTCTCTTGCCCAGGAATCCATTCAATCCAAGCGCTCCCGGAGTCCGGGACAGGCCCCGGCCGGGATCCGCGGTGACAATCTTTGGAACTGCCACGAGTCCAGCGTATTTCAGGAACTTAGCTCTCCGGGACGGCAAAACCTCTTCCCGACCACCACCAGTAGCGGAGGGCTCAGCCCGAAACCAGTAAGGAAAAGCAATTATGAATACGACTGCTATGGATATACCGTTTACACTCCTTTCCACGTTCGTGAATGCCTCGGGGGAGACAGAACAGCGGTTTCTGACTCCCGTTGGGGTACTAGACCTGGTTTTCAGGCAGACCTGCGATAAAAACCACCGGAACTTGCACATTGAAATAGATTTGAAAGGGTGCGCAGAAAATCGGCTGCTTTCTGAGAAAACCTTTTCTGAATTTAATGAAACGATACGGAAGTTTGTGCAGGATGTCGTCGAGAAGCATTTAGAGCAAAGAGCAAGGATAACTCCGAGGAGCTCAAGGTTCAAATGACGGATACGGAATGAAACCGAGAGCGCCCTTCCCTTTTGGAACATGCCACCGGCATCCTTGTAAAGGATAATGATGTACCCCGACACACCCTCTCGCAACGTTTCGAAATGGTAATTACCGTCCTTCAAATTACGATATTGTAATCAGACTCCTACCTTCCTCGAATAAAAATCCCGTAGAAACACGACGGGCACACCCCAAATTCAATGTCCGACAAGGTTTTTCAGCAACGTCGAAGTTTTCCAGGGCAGGTTTGGGGCTTGGTATGTCATTTGCATAATATTCTCCTGAAGAATCTAATCAAAACGATTTTTCAGAATCTCTCAGTCGTTCGAAAAGGCAAACCATCACCGAAAGGATGGGGCGCAAAGCCACTGGCCTACGTTCCAAAAGACTAAGGAATACGGCGGCAGGGCTGCCGGGCGGAGGAAGCACCTCTTGGAAAGCTGCCTTTCGCGCGGGTCAAGCAGCATCCTTCAAGGAGGTGCATGTTGTACGACAAAACGCGTTCGCTTTTATCATACGTCCTCAGTAGCCGCACCGCGCTTCCTTTTTCTATCATCGCCATACTCGCGTTCGCTTTTTTTGCTCCCCTATCTTATGCCGCGGAAGCGACCCTGACGTGGGATCCCAACTCCGAGCCCGATCTCGCCGGATACAAAATCTATTATGGATTTGCGACCAACAATTACGAGTACAGTATTGATGTGGGAAACCAGACCTCGTATACGGTGACAGGTCTTGATGAAAGTTACGAAGCCGTATATTTTGTCGCTACGGCCTACAACACCAATGGAGAAGAAAGCGATTATTCCAAGGAGGTCGTTTTCAAGAAAGAGAACCAGCCCCCTATTGCCGATGCCGGTCCGGACCAAAGCATGGATAAAGGGAAGACCGTGACGCTGAGCGGCACCAACTCATCGGACCCGGAGGGGGGTTCCCTGACCTATTCCTGGGTACAAGCAAGCGGGCCCGTCGTAAGCATTTCGAACCCCACATCAGCCCAAGCCGCCTTCACAGCCCCGGACGTGGATATGGACGGGGCCTCCCTCATATTCGTGCTTACAGTGACCGATGAAACGGGCCTCACGGCCCAAGACTACTGTATTGTCAACGTGCTGTGGGTGAATGAACCGCCGACCGCCGATGCCAGCCCGGATATCACCGCAGTTGAAGGGGAACAAGTTATCCTGGACGGATTTCAATCTTCAGACCCTGACGACGGAATCAAGGCCGTATTCTGGCAGCAGACCAGCGGACCCGAGGTAGAGATCCTCGACCCCACGCAGGCCGTGACTTCGTTTATCGCGCCATGGCTGACATCAGACAGCGCCTCCCTCACTTTTACATTGGCCGTACAGGACATGGGCGGATTAATCGCCACCGATACCTGTGTGGTCAATGTCAGTTCAGTGAATGTTGCGCCTACTGCCTATGCCGGTCCGGACCAGACGGTCCTTTCCGGCGCCACGGTAACGCTGGACGGCACCGGGTCCATGGATCCGGATGACGGCATTGCGTCCATTCGTTGGAGCCAGATCAGCGGCACTCCGGTGACCCTATCAGACCCCGCCGCATTAACCCCTAATTTTACGGCCCCTTCGGTCAAAAAAAGCGAAAGCCTTGGCTTCGAACTCACGATCACCGATACGGGCGGCCTTGTCTCTCAGGATACCTGCCTGGTAACGGTGAACCCCGACCCCGTAACGCCGACGCCAGACATAAAAGTGAACAATTCGGACGGCATGGTAAAGGTCTCCGAGAAGCGCCCCATTCAAGTCGCCATCAGCGTGGATCCAGGAGATTACGAGGGAAAAACCGTCGACTTATGGGTGATCGCGGATACACCTTCCGGTCCATCCTTCTACGTGCAGGACGCCGGCTGGTACGGCGATCCCAGGCCTTTCGCACAAGCTCCGCTCGATGAGAAGATGGGCGGCAAAATATTCCAGAACAAGCTCCCCGTAGGAGACTACACCTTTTATTTTTCCATAGACAATAATGCCGACGGTATCCTGGACGAGACCTGGACGGATACGGTCTCAGCGGAGGTACGGTAAAAACGCCCTTCCCAGGTTCGCCGTTTTTGCGATCCCGAACCCAACGCTTTGATAAAATAAAGAAAATACAGTCCATCTGCCTTTCAAGCATTCCTATTGCGTCACTTACCCAGAGAATGCAATCTTCCTCCGCAGGCGGCAGAGGCGTTTTTTGTCTTCCATCAGGGAAGGCAAAAAGTCTCATGTTCATCCTGGTAAATTCTGCCCATTAAAACCTCATCCCCCTGCATAACCTCCAGAAGGCTGTGCAAGCGACCCCCCTCATTTCCCGGGGCGGATTCCCGGACGAACAGCTTCTCTCCCTCATCTGCCTTTAAACTCCTTATTTCGATGACTTCCGCAACTTTTTTGTTTGACAAACAATACTTGCCCTTATAAAGTTCATTGAATGAACATGCGATTAGATGAAGAAATTCGCTACCGTCTCCTGAAAATCCTCAACGAGGCGGATAAAATTTCCCAGCGGGATATGGCCCGGCAGGCAGGGGTCAGCCTGGGAAAAGTGAACTATTGCCTTGGCGAGTTGGCAACGCAAGGCTTCATCAAGGTCCATCGATTCAAAAGCGCAAAAAATAAGGTCCCCTACATCTATGCGCTCACGCCGAAAGGCTTGGGGGAACAGGCCAGATTGACACTGCGTTTTTTGAAGAAGAAGGTTGGCGAGTACGAAGAAATAAAGAGTCAGATCCGTCAACTGGCATCCGAAGTACCACAGGAACGCCTGCAAGAACTGGTGCCACCGGAGGCGCTTGCAAGGACCACAAAGACCCCGTAAGCCCTTTCCATCCACGGGGATGTATATTGCTGTAAAACGGCTGGGTTGACTAAAAAAACAACAATTTCAAAACATTATCATCGATTGCGGTCTGCAACCGTAAGGGCGGAGCTTTGTCCATTGACCAGGTTTCGGGGAACCCTCTCCAGGCTTAAAATCAGGCGGTTTGCTCACCCCGGCCGGACTCCGATTTGATGGACTGCCGCACGGCTTGTCTCCATATTTTGAGGATTGAAATTTGAGTCTGACGCAGAGATTGATCAAAAGAGGGCGTTTTGCAAAGGCCTCACGGCTTGTGTAGCCGGCCGATCACCCCGATCCTTTCTCAGGTTTCCTGAATCGGCGGACAGCGCATGAGCACAATATTCGGGCACAAAAAACAGCAGGGATCTCATTACGCGAAACAATATCAGCTCGCGGACGAGAACATTTCATTTTCAGAGGCTGTTAATCTGTGGCAGTGGGGCAAATCATATCCATTATACATTCTGAAGCCGTTTTTTCGCCTTATTCCCAACAGAAGTCTGCTGATCACCTGCTGCGGAACTGCACGCGAATTGCTGTTGCTCCACAAGCATAACATTGATGTCACGGCAACGGATCTGGTGATAGAACAACTCGGGGAATATGATGACGGCGGGTTTCTATTTCATGCAGAAATCCAAGATGCTGAAGCGCTACCATATGGGGATGACACCTTTGATTACGGGTATATAAATGCGGGGCTTCATCATTTAACATTTCCCCACAAAGGACTTGCTGAATTATACCGGGTTGCCCGGGAAGCCGCGATTTTTATTGAAGCACAGGATTCAATCCTCCATTCCATCGCGCGGGTTCTAGGGCGAAAAGCAGCGGACTTTGAACCGGCAGGCAATTATGTGTATCGTTGGAAATATAGGGAGATTGAAAAATTTGCTCTAGCAGCACATGCGCACTCTCTGGCGACAAAAACAATTTTCCTGCCCTTGAATGTACACATGCGAAAAATCACCGGCCATCGAAAAGCCTTCTTTCAAATGCTGTTCCCAATCTTCAATTCTTTCTTGGGCAAATTTGGAAACATCATGATGGTTTTTCTTTTCAAACTCCCGCCCAGCCGGGAGCAAATTGCGTACCTCCATAAATACAAATTCAAACTCAGGAAACTGCACCGTAACGTCTCCTGAAGCCCACGGATCGTGATTCGCCGTCACCCGGGGCACTTCAAAAACGGGTTAGGCAGTTACACTTTCGGCACGCTTCGTTGCCATGGATTTCCTCGGAAGGTTTCACCTGGCGATTTGCCCGCCAATTGATGCTTGCTCTAGCAAGCATACGTATAATTTTAGGCGGTTGCTCCAATCCTGCATTCAAATGCCGTCGTCTCTTCCCATGCCTCCAACCATTGGCATGCATTTTGCTTTTCATCTTTACATTTCCATATAATCATTAAGGAGCTTCGCCAAAAACCATGAACAGGATAACCGCGCCCGGCAGGCCTTCCGAAATTCAAAAGGGATCGGCCCTTCTATTGTTCTCAGCGCTCCTCATCACTTTCGTTATGCTGTTTTATTGCCTGCCCGCACGGGCCGCCAATCTGATTGCGAATCCCGGTTTCGAATCAGGCGCAAACGGACATCCCGAAAATTGGATCACCGTTTCCCGAAAGCCCGGAAATTCCATTGAATGGTTGACCGGGGATGTGCATTCGGGCGACAGGGCCGTGAAACTTCATGCCGCCGTGGCGGAAGATCCTGGAAAGTCCATGGGGCTGTACACGGATTTCATTCCTGTGCCGGAAGACGTCTACCTCGAATTGTCCTCATGGATCAAGGCGGAAAACATCGTGAGCGGGGGAGGATGGTATACAGGCCGTGCAGTCATCACGATGTATGACAGTGAACGAAACAAAATAGCGCACAGCGACGTGGCGTTTGACGGTTCCATATGGGACTGGTCGAAAATAGGGCTCAACAAAATCACACCCAGCGGAACAAGGTTTGTCCAGGCGGCATTTTTCCTTACAGCATGCACCGGTACAATATGGGTTGATGACGTCGACCTCAGCATCATCCAGTCATCACCTGCGGTTTCCCTTATCGGGATTTACAATCCGGTGATTATCCCCGCTCCGTGGATGGCCACATTGGAATACAGTTCCTTTCCCATTGGATCTCTGGCGGTCGCAATGGACCCGGCACTTGGAAAGCAGGAATATCTAAAAGAAGAAATGACAGAATTTTTCACCCGGGCCGGACTCTCGGATTTCCAGTTTGTTGCACCTGCTGAAGCCGATCCAACTCGTTACAAGACGAAGATACTGGTTGCTGATTTTGAAAATGAGGAGTTGATTGACCGGTTTAGGGCGACGTTTCCTGAATATACGACGGCGGTTCTCGGCGATGAAGGATACTTTCTTTCCATAGCAGAGGAGACTTCGCAAAACATCATATGCCTCGGCGCGAACACCGAGCGAGGTCGATTCTATGGTTTCCAGACTCTTAAACAAGCCTTGGATACCCCCTCAGAACCCAAAGCCTACGTACTCAATATCCTTGATGCGCCGACGCTCCAACGAAGAGGCATGGTCATGGGCGTACAGTGGTTTTCGAAGCAGAACCAAGCCATCGAAAGACTCTCGGAATTGAAGGGAAATTTTGTTGTGAATCACGGCAGTTTCATGAATTATAAATTTATGCAGAAATGGCGTGAGAATTTTACCTCGATTGAGCTGGAAAGCATGGCGAACTTTTTCACCCTTTGCAGGAAGCACTTTGTTACGGCTCACCTGAATTTTGGCCCTCGATCCTTTGACCCGGCCATTGATCCTGTCGAATTCTCCTCGGACAGCGAAATCAGCCTGCTTGTAGAAAAGATTAAGAAGCTTTACGCATTGGGCTTCCGCAATTTCGGCTTGAATTTTGACGATTTGCAAAACGTGGGCCAGGAAATTCTCTTGGTTGATTCGGATAAAGCTGCGTTTGGGGACAATATCGGAAAAGCGCATTCATCCTTTACACAGGCTGTATATGACGGAGTGGTCAAAGCATGCCCGGATATCAACTTTTCGGTCCTGCCCATGTATTATAACGATACAGCCTGCATTACAGACAGACAGCAGAGATACCTTTCATCCTTTGCATCGCTGGATCCCGGGATAAAACTCATCGCATGCACCGTGTACGATGAAGGCATAACAACATTTAGGGGGTTAACCGGGAGACCGATAACAATCTGGAGCAACTTCTTTTCTGCATTCCAGTCTGCGGGTTTTTCGAAAGAGTACACATGGCCGATTCAGAACGCCATAAACTGGGGCAACACCGGCATTAAATCTTCCATTGAAGGCTTTGTTTTTTTGCCGATAATACCTGTATATGAAGATCCTTCAATTGTCTCCTGGAAAACGGCTGCGGATTATATTTGGTCCCCAGCACGCTATACCCCTTTGACTTCCTTTCAAAGAGCGATGGCCCAATACGAAGGCGTTCCCGATCGGGCATCTCTGAAGCCCCCCGATAATCTAAGAATACTGGACTAGCCAAATGGACCCGCGAGACGCCCTTTGGGTCAGCGCCGCAAGGCATCCTGGATGCCCTGTAGACATAGGCGCTCCCCATTACGCGATTTTCTCTTCCTCCGATGACGCAGGGCCGTGTTTGCATACCTGGTTCAGCGGCGAACCCGAGCGCCTGCAGACACGCACAGCACTTTGACAATCACATCCATTTGAAGCTCTTTGATTCATTCCGATTCCGATATCTATGTGCCTTCTACTACCCATCCGTAGGGTATGCATATCCCCGGAGCCCTTCCCTGCCGGCCTGCTCCTTCCGCCATTCGAAACCCGTGAGTCTTCTGAACTGGTTCCGGAAGAGAGCATCCAAAAACCGTGGGGGAACGCCTGGGCATGACAAGTCTTAGAAGCATCCTCATAGCGAGTGCACGCGCCGGAACAGCTCTTCAAAGATCCGACGGTTCCTTTCCCCCGGGTCACAATGGCCCGTGGAACATTCCCGAGACGCCGGTCCGCAACACATCTCACTGGCTCATTACGTGCGCCAAGGCGTACGAGCTAACACAGGATATTTCCTTTAAGGAGGCTGTCGAAAATGCAGGGGCCTATTTGCTCAGCTCCGAGGCCCGACCTTTTCATTTTACCTTCCACATTTTGGAACGAAAGGAATGGGCCACAAACGGGCTAGTCGGCCAAGCATGGGTGATAGAGGCTTTAATTGCTGCATATAAAATGCTTGAAAATGAAGAATACCTGCGAGTCGCTCATGAGCTCGTTTTGCAGCATTGGTTTAACAAGAAATTGTCCTTGTGGCACATAACAACATTGACCGGCGAAGTTGCGGAGGAACACAAAACGCTGAATCAGCAAATCTGGTTTACGGCCTTAGCACACAAGGTCGGGATTATGACAGATGACACCCAAGTGCTTGAAACAACGACTTTTTCAGCGAACAATTTCAATTCAATTACCAGGTTTAACGGAAAATTCATTCATATGAGAGTAAGCGAGAACATATATTTGAAAAAGAATCCCATTCTACTTTTTAGGGAGAAATGGCGGTTCCTTAGAAATAGAGTACATGCAGATGCCTTGTCGAAAGGATATCTTACTAATTGCTTATATCCCCTAGCGCTACTGCATGCCTTTGATAACTCATTAATATTTTGGAATACCGAAGGTTTTAATAAATCCTACCTACAATCAATCCGATACATGGATGAATATGTTTTTAAGTATTCGGTAGAGGAAAATCCTTACGCATTTTCGTATCACCCGACTGGATTTGAGGCTGCATTCATTGCACACTCCTTTGAAAGATATTATGACCATCCCAAGACATCAACGAAGGACTGGGTGGAAAAGCAAATCGATCAGCATTTCAGCTTTAAAAAGCAGCTCATGTGCAGGAATACATGTGATCCCATTACCCTGAGTGCCCGGATCTATGAAGCGACAAGATTAGTCGATCTGAATGTTGAAATCGCTGGATAGATTAGTCACGTGGTAACAAGAAAGAAAACTTGCGGTGTAATTCTTTTTCTTGACATTCTAACTCGCTCAACAAAATGGCGCTTTTCCTTATGAGCGTTTTTTCGAAAACATCCCAACAGCAGCGCTAGTGAATGTGCAGATTACCCTAGCAGAACACGTGGAGACACGCATACCTTCGAAGACACAACCTTGTCCATTAACAGGTCCATTTTCAACAATCACCACAAATACACTCTGACCAACGTGCGCCTGCCATCATCCAGAATCCAGAACTTTATAAGACGAACTTACCAAAGTAGATTTATGCACAACGTGGCCGTCGTTGCCACAGGCAGCGCAGGAGCGCAGGCCATTACCATGGCATTCTCCCCTATTATCACCCGTTTGTATGGACCGGAGGCGTTCGGTTTGTCGGGAACCTTTATGGCTGTTGTGCGAGTTGTTGCACCAATAGCCGCGCTTTCCTATCCTTTCGCCATCGTCCTTCCAAGAGAAAACAACGATGCCAAGGGGATAGCATCGCTTTCAGCTCGTATTGCGTTTTTTATCACGACACTGATCTTCTTGGTGCTGCCTTTTGCTGACGATTGGCTGATCGGATTACTCCGAATCCAACTGATCGCATCTTTCATCTTGCTTATCCCACTGGTTATGCTTTTTACAGCTCTCATGCAGATTGCGGAACAATGGCTGATCCGGAAAAAGGAGTTCATCCTTACGGCCCGAGCGATGGTGCTCCAGTCTTTTATAGTCAATCTCGCCAAATCCGGAATCGGGTTGTTTAAGCCAGTAGCCGCATCGCTCATTCTTCTCGCGACTTTCGGCAACGCGATTCACGGAGCACTTTTAGTGCTTGCCATAAAGACAAAACCTAAAAATTCAAATTTTGCTGAAAAAAGGAGTGTACAGGAGAAGGGTTTTTGGACTGTGGCCAAGAAATACTATGATTTTCCTCTTTACCGCACACCCCAGGCGCTGATCAATGCTTTCTCGCAAGGCTTTCCTGTCCTATTCCTAGCCGCGTTTTTCGGCCCTGTACCTGCTGGCTTCTACGCGCTTGGCCGAACAGTGCTGGGCATGCCTTCTCTGGTCATTGCAAAATCTGTGGGTGACGTCTTCTATCCAAGAATCACTGAGGCGTCGCACAGAGGTGAAAACCTGACGAGATTAATTCTCAAGGCAACTTTGACTCTGGCGGTCATGGGCTTCTTGCCTTTTGCCTTAATAGTAGCCTTTGGGCCAGCTCTTTTTGGATTTGTTTTTGGTCGAGAATGGGTTCTGGCCGGGGAATATTCCAGATGGTTAGCAATTATGATGTTTTTTTTCTTCATACTTAGACCCAGCTTCGTGGCGGTTCCTACACTTGGCTTGCAAAGGGGACTGCTAATATATGAAGTTGTTAGCACAAGCTCGAAATTGGCAGTACTCTATATTGCATATATGCTTTTTGAAGATGATCTTTTAACCATTTCACTGTTTTGCATATTCGGATCTATCCTCTATATTTTGCTTATTATATGGGTACTATTATCATCCGATTTAAGAAAAACGCGTCATAAAAATGATTTGTAACAACGTAGACGATGGAGATTATTTGGAGATTAACAAAATGGCTATCACCTACAGGGACCGATTTATGATTTTAAAAAACTGCAGTCGAGATACTTAGGGCTCGCGCAAAAATCATTTGGGTGCGGCTCTTTTAGAACGACCTTGAGCAGCAGTTTCTGTCATA
>CAYVUX010000032.1:0-14805 GCA_964455075.1 uncultured Desulfobacteraceae bacterium
CTTCCTTCATGCGGTCGAGGTCGGCGATCCAGCTTTCAATATCTTCTTCGTGCTGGGCATCAGTTCCGTCATTAAGCCGCTGCCGTTTCAAGCGCGAAACAACGTGGATGTTTCGGTTGTGGTTTTCGCCAGCGTGCTTCTCTTTATCACCATGTTCACCGGCAGGAGGCAATCGCTGGACCGGTGGGAGGGACTCTTTTTTTTGGTGTGTTACGCGGGCTATATCGTGTACCTTGTCTTCAAGGGCTGAATGAGGGGTCCTAATGGGAAAGACGTCGGGCCCGGACATTGTTCCTGCGCGGAGTCCTGGTCCCGTGGGGTCCTGTTTCGACCCGGCGCAAAGCGAAACCCGCGGTTTGTGAACCGGCCAAACTTCCCGGAGGACGTCGAGATATGGAGTGTTCATGAAAATCCTTGTGGCCGGAGCCGGACTCGTTGCCGCAGAGCTCTTGAAACGCCTGGGCGAAAGCTGGCAGGTGACTCTCCTGGATAAGGACGACAGCAGGCTGGGAGTATTTTCAAGCCGTTTCGTGAGTGTCGTCAGAGTGCTTTCAGGGGATGCGTCCAGCCCGGTGGTCCTAAAAGAAGCCGATATCGGGGAGCAGGATTGTGTTCTGGCTCTGACCGACGACGACGCATCCAACCTCGCCATCGCCTCCTTCGCCAAGAGGAAGGGCGTGAAGAACATCATGGCCCTGGTTTATGATCCAGAGAGAGTTCGCCGGTTTCACGATCTTCGGATTGGGGCCGTCCCCGTGACCAGCGTGGTGGCGAGGAGAATCTATCACTACCTGCAGAATCCGCGAATTCAGGTCCTGCCTATCGGACAGGACGAAGGGGAGCTTCTGGAGGTGGAAGTGGGTCCTGATCTCTCCGCCATGGGCAAAAGGATCGGGCATTACAAAGGTCAAGACTGGAGGATCGTAGGGGTTTTAAGGGACAACCGGCTTCTGTTTCCCCGTACGGAGTCTTCATTCAGGGCCGGGGACCGGCTCCTTGTTCTTGGAAAACCCGGTTTGATCGATGACGTTTGCTCCGCCATGCAGTTAACCGAAGCCCATTTCCCCCTGGTCTACGGACAGGAGCTTCTCCTGGGCATCCCGCACGAGGGAGACGATATCTCGGAGGAAATCCTCAGCGAAAGTCTCCACCTTGCCCAGAACACCCAGGTGCGGGGGATCCGCGTCATCTGCGACCCCGAAGTGTGCAGCATAGAGCAGCAGGTCACCCGCTGGTCTGAAAGCCTGGACATCCGGCTCATCTCTTTGGAACGCTCCCTGCCCGAGCAGGTTCGCGAAACGTGCCGCACGGAAAGCGTTGGGCTGGTGGTTCTCCCTCCACTAAAAAATTCATTCGTTTCATCGTTCATGAGGGCGCCGACCGTTGAGCTTGCCCATGCCCTGCCCTGCCCGCTCATGATTGCCAGGCGAACGCACCCGTATGAGCGCATTCTCGTGCCTTTCGGCGGTTCAGCGGCGGCGGAGCTCGCCCTCGAGGTGGCCATTGATCTGGCCCAACAACTCGGCGCAGAAGTCAGCGCCGTCGTAGTGCAGGAACCCGAATTTCTTCACCGGGAAGAGGCCGAAAACCGAGGATGGGCAAAAGGCCTCCTTGGGCGGGTACGGGAATTGTCCCACACTCACAAAAAGCCCATCCACGAAATGGTGCGGCGCGGAAACCCGGTCCGGGAGATCTCGCGAATGGCCGAAAGCTTCAATCCGATGGTGATCGGGAGCACAAACCCGGAAAAGGAATTCTTCACCCCTCACGTGGGCGAACTCCTGGTTCGGAAATCCCCCTGTTCCGTGCTCATTGTCACCCCTTGAGGCCGTCCTCCCGGATGAAGCGTGCGGTCGTCCGGCCCGACAGCCGGGTAGCAGCCGGCCCCTTCGCCGGGCGAGAGGTCGCCGGCCAAAGCGGAGGGAACATGCAGTCCGAGGCAAACCATGGTGCTTGATCAGGCGTGGTCTCTTCTGGTCGTCTCTGTTGCGGTAGCGCTCTTGCCGGGGCTGAGCCGAATCGTCCGGCTTCCTGCCATTGTCCTCGAAATCCTCTTTGGGGTACTGCTCGGGAAAAGCTTCCTCGAGCTTCAATTTACCGGCGACTGGCTGTCTTTTCTGGCCCAACTCGGCTTCCTTCTCCTGATGTTCCAGGCGGGCATGGAGATCGATTTCTCCATGATGCGAAAGCAGACCTGGGGCCGGTGGATCTTTCATCTGTCATTCTTCTTATCCACGTTCCTTCTGGCCCTGCTGGCCTCCCTGGCGCTGGGCCAGGGGATTTTCCTGGCGCTTGTGCTCTCCACGACATCCCTGGGACTGGTCGTTCCCACACTCAAAGAGACCGGCATGAGCAAGACCGCGCTCGGGCAGTCCATACTCATTGCCTCCACCCTGGCCGATTTTCTCACTCTTCTGGGAATTACCTTTTTTGTGCTCTGGCATGAGTACGGCCTGGACTGGAGGTTCCTGGGGCCGATTCCTCTGTTCATCGGGTTCGGATTTCTCCTGCGGATCGGGAGGCTATGGGCCTGGTGGCACCCCGACCAGGCGGCAAGGATCCTGGCGAAGGATGACGCCCAGGAATTGGGCGTTCGGCTTTCCCTGGCCCTTCTTTTTCTCTTTGTGGCCCTCTCCGAGCTGGTGGGCTTGGAGCCCGTTCTGGGCGCATTCATGGGTGGCGCCATGCTGTCAGTCATTTTCCGGGAAAAAGTGCATCTGGAGAACAAACTTTCAGGGATCGGGTACGGATTCTTGATTCCGCTTTTCTTCATCAAAGTGGGGATGGAGTTCGATCTCGCCAACGTCCTTTCTCCCTCCCAGGTACTGTTCACCCTGAAATTGATCGCCCTGGCCGTTCTCGTCAAGATTCTTCCCAGCCTCTTCTTTTTCGTCGAGGGAGTCCCTTTGATAAAATCCCTGAACGTGGGGGTTCTTTTGTCTTCCCGACTCAGCTTGATCATTGTCGCCGCATCCATCGGGCTGGAGACAGGGTTTATCACCAGCCGGTTTAAGGACGCCATTGTCTTGCTGGCCGTGTTCACCTGCCTCGTGGGACCGAGCGTGTTCAAGCTTCTCCACAGGCCCGATAGAAGCCGACATGGAGGCGCTAAAGGGGCCGGAGAAACCCGCGATCGGCTTTGGTCGGGGTGGATGCGCCAATAGGGTTTCGTTCTCTCACGAGAAAGGCCGTGTTGTGCCGGCATTTGGAGACCGCAAGGGTCTGCCCCTGTGGCGAGAATCTATTGCGCAGGGCGGCGTTCCCGGAACGTCGACAGGCCGGACATACGACTGGGCGGAACGAGTGAAATGTACGCGGGTTAAGGATACGCCATTGAGGGATCCCGTATTTCCCAACATTCCGGAAAGATTGAGCGGCCTGGAAGAACTCGCCGAGAACCTCTGGTGGAGCTGGCATCCGGCAGCCACGATGGTGTTCAAGATGTTGAGCAGGCAGGCTTGGAAAGAAAGCGGCCACAATCCCGACAAGATGCTCCGCGAGCTCCCGGCCCGGATTCTCCAGTCGGCCGCCGAAGACAGCGACTACCTTCGCCATTATGACAGGGTGATGTCTCAGTTCAGAAAAGACCTCTCGGCGACATGCACCGTCCTGGAGGGCGCTTCCTGGCACGCAGGTCAAGGGTAACGCGGCAGATGGGTGTTTTCCGACAGCCTCTCACCGGCATATCCAGAGGGCGGCCCCTTCCAGTGCCTTGAATAAGGGCGTGCTTACGGAACCCGTGAACATCTTTCCGAAAATCCCCTTGTCGGCACCGCCCGAACGGCCTACCGCCACGGCGGCGAATCGGCCTCTCCCGGCCTCTTTGAGGATACTCTTCGCCACGCCGCCCGAGTCAACCGTTCTTGTTTCCACCTTCTCCGGAGGCACCCCGTTTGCAGCGAGGAGCTCTCGGCATTTGGAGAACACGGTTTCCACTTCGTTTTTGCCGCTTCCCGCCATGAACACGGTCACGCTGTGGGGGCTTTCTCCGCCCAGGATAAAGCCCGCATGGTCGGCCGCCCGGTTGGCGTTTTCCGATCCATCCACGCAGAGCAGCACGTTTTTTCGTCCGGCTTCCGGCTTTCGGCAGATCCACAAAGGGATATCTCCGCCTTTTTCCAGGACCTCTCTGCTCACGCTCTCATCAAAGGCTTCCTCGAAGCGGGAAAGCCCTCTTCGTCCAAGGACCACCGCATCATAGAGTCCCTTTGCCCCTTCCTGAAGAATGTCCTCGGCTTTTGAAAATTTCCGTGTCTGAAGCTTGGTTTCGACGAGAGACTCCTCAAAGCCAAACCGCAACAATTGCCTCTTCGCCGACGCCAAGGCCTTACGGCCTTTTGCCTTCATCTGTTTCCCATACTCTTCGCTCCGGGCCTCGCTCTCCACGGTCCGCTCTTCATCCCAGAGGGCCGGAGGTCTCGGCGCTGTGTAGAACAGGGTGGTTCGGGGCTTTGTCTCCCATCCGAAAAAGTTCGCCACGAAATGAACCCCGTAGAGCATCTTTTCCTGTTCGCTGACGGTCACCAATAAATGTTTTTCCACGGCAGGATCTCCTCCATCCTTATCTCGGGTTACGTCTCGCTCCCCTTTCCTCCCTGAACGGGGCAGGGCGGGAGATTCATGGAGTCAGTATTCTACGCATCTTTATGGAAATCAAGGGAGTTTCCGTCCCTAAACGGACCTTTTTCTTCGCCCCCTAAAGCGGGCTCAGTCCCCACCCTTCGGGCGGATTTCCGCAAACCTGGAGCTTGCGAAATCCGCCTCAGGCCGGCTTGTTTCTGAAAAGGAGACTCCTTGCGGCCCTGCCGAATTCCTTGATGGGCCCAAGCGAGAAAGGGCCTTCGACTGACCTTGATTCGGATTCGTGAATTTTCTGCACAGATGTCTATTTTATCCTGATTTGCACTTGACAGGAAGAACCGAACGTGATCTTAATTTTCCATCTGGGTGTTCGGCTCGTCTTCACATCCGGAATTTTTAACCCGCCAAGTCAAGTCGTGCCGGAGATGGGGTCTACGCAACACTGCAGTCATCCGACCAGCAAGGGCGGGCACCTGAGCGCTCAAGTCGAAGTTCGTTTTCACTAGGCAGGCCGAAGCCGATCGTCCCCCGGCCCATACGGGACAATATGTTTTACGGAAGTGGAGGCGTACGGCGAAACAGTCTGCTTTCGGCAAAGCCTCATTAATCATGAATCAAAAGATTGGAGGAATCTATGAGAAGAATGAAGCGAATCTTTATCATTCTTGCGGCATTTGCCATTGGTTTCTGGAGTCTTGCAGGCGCAGCCAGGGCGGCGACTGTGTACACGGCGACTTTCACAGTATCCGGCACCGTCCCCATGAATGTCGGGGTCTACGCCATTTTTACGGACAGCATCCCGCTCAATGAGGTGACGGCGGTGAGAGATCTTGTAAACGAAATGGTCGCAGAGCTTCTCTCGGGCGGAGACGTGACGTTTGGAGGTTCGAATCTTTACAAGAACCTTAATATCAATCAGGCCATCACTAAGCTGAGCACCTTCTACCCCGGCAAAGACGCCTTGGTCCTTCCATTTGTTCAACGTTACAAGAACTGGTTGGGGACCAAAGTCGTCCGGACCGATCTTCTGATCGATCCGGGCCCGCTGGGCCTTCTTCTCGAAGGCTTCCCTGCAGGCCTTTCCTACATCGGCGCAGTGGAAATTTCCGATGCCATGCTTGATCTCATTCCGGACGAAATTGCCATCCCCTCCTTTTAGGAATGACCGAAAAGCGGGAGCCCGCTCGGATTCAGGGCTCCCGGTTTTCCGGGCTCCGTGAAAGCGCCCCCGTTTATTCCTTCTGGCTCCCTAAACGGTCGAAGCAAGCACATCCGATATCCGATGAAATGCGTTCGCATGAGCTGATCTCTTTCCGGGAGGACATATCGGGAAACCCGCTGCGGCTCATGGGTTGGAAACGAATGGCTGCCCGAGGCGATAGCTTTGTTGCCCCCTTTTCCTACGTGATGGCCTCCCTTTTCAGGATATCGTAATAGGTCAGGATCCGCCTCACATATCGCACGGGCTCGGTACCCCTGCAGTATCCGTGCCTGGTCTTCTTGTAGTATTGGGGGTAACGCAACAGGGGAAGCGCCTCCTCCAGGGCCGCCCAGCTGTTCGGATCAAGCCCCATCTCTTCCGCCAGGCTTTGCGCGTCACGGACATGACCGGAGCCCACGTTGTAACTTGCGAGGGAAATCAACAAACGATCCGGGTTGCTCGCCTGTTCGTAGCGCTCATATAGTTTCCTGAGATACGCAACCCCCCCGAAGATGCTTTGTTTCGCGTCAAGGCGGTTGTCTATCCCCATCTCCTGCGCCGTGGTCAAAGTGATTTGCATCAGGCCGCGGACCCCAGTATGGCTTACCGCGTGAGGATCGAAATGCGATTCCTGATACACGACGGCCGCGATGAGTCGCCAGTCGAATCCGTTCTTCGCCGCGGCTTCCTTGATCGTTTCCGCAAATTCGGGAAGACGGGTCCGAATCCGCCTGTGGTATTTCCTGAGGTCCACGTAATCGAAAATCTCCACGTTGGCATAGTACTTCTCATAGATCTTCGCAAATGTTCCGTCCTCCCGGATTTTCTCGAAAAACCGGTTCATCTCCTTAAGGAGCGCTCCCTCTCCCGGCCTGACGGCCCACCCCAAGTATTGGGCTTCCTCCAACGGGAAGGCGATCCTCACGTCGGGAAAGTACCTGCGGTTCAACATGGCGATATTGGAATCCGCCACAGTCAGGTCAATCTCCCCCTTGGCCACCATACGGATCAACTCTTCGGTGGGCAGGTCTTTATGCTGTACAATTTCGAAATCGAGCCCCTGTTTCTGGATTTCCTCCAGCCGCTGCAGGTAAGACGTGCCTGAACGGACATGAATGGTTCTCCCCTCCAAATCCTCGACACTGTCCATATTCCGGTTGTTCTTGTGAACCACAACCTGCTGCTGGACCTCCAGATATCCTCCTGAGAAGTCCACCCTCTCCTCTCTCTGTTCGGTGATCGTCATACTCGCGGCGATAAAGTCTCCCGCCCCTTCCTCCAACTTGGGGATGAGATCATCCCAATCCGGTGTAACTACAGTCAGTCGGACACCAAGATACTCACTGAAGGCCTTTGCCAACTCATACTCGAAGCCCATGGGTTTATCCCGGTAGTTGTAATAGCAGTGGGCATTGTTTCGCGTAAAAACCCGGATTTCGCCGGCTTCCCGGATCTTCCTCAGCCCGTCGCCTTGCTCCGCGCAAGAGTACGCGAGGGGAAGGCCTGCCAGAATCAGCGCCAGGAAAACCGCTTGCCACCATCCTATTCCGAATCTACCCCGCAAACCTTTCATCACCCAGCCTCCATCTCCGAATTGAAAACTCACAAGCGCCCGAAACAAAATCCCCGGCCGGGCACCTTGTGAACGCCCTGCACAAAACTACATGATGCAGGACCGTCCATCAACCATTTTCAAGAATCACGGCAAATATATGCACATCTTTTAGGGCATAGAGAAAAAAACATCCATTTTCTCCCCTTTTTTGGCCAAAATCCCTGCCTACGCCAAGACCTCTGTCTAATTTTAACCTATTTTAGGCAAAAATATATCAGCAAAAAAACCAAAGGCATGCACATTTTATTATGCGCTACTAGTGGAGGGGAGATACTCCGGCTTGGGTCTCGGCGGGTCGTGTTTCTTAGCACGTCTTTTCTGCTGCAAACGCAGCAGCCATGAGGACCCCTTCAGAGGCCAAACAATGAAGAAGAGCCGAGCCCCGGCGGGAATTCGGCTCGGCGAAGCCTCCTCTCGTGGACACGGCCGGAGATCAGGGCGCGGTACTGCAATGAACCTGGGACCGATGGGCTGTCAGGACTTCAGTCCCAGGTCATTCATCTTGAGCAGGAGTGTATTTCTGTGAATCCCCAGAATTTCAGAAGCGTTCTTCCGGCTCCCATCCACACTGTCCAGCACTTCGGCAATGAATTTTTTCTCAAACGTCCGGGTCGCATCCTTGAGCGTCATTCCCTTGATCTCGTCAAGGCCCATACTGGGCAGTGAGATATCCTGAAGGTAAATCACGGGCTTCTTGGTCACGGTACACAGCCGTTCCACCAGATTCTGGAGTTCCCGGACGTTTCCCGGCCAGTTGTATTTGGTCAATGCATCTATGGCCTTTTTGGCAAATCGTTTTGGAGGGGCCCCTGTTCTCTTTGCATAAACCTCAAGAAAGTACTCCAACAGCAAGGGAATATCGCCACTTCGTTCCCGTAAAGGGGGAAGATTCACCGGGAATACGTTAAGCCTGTAGAAAAGATCTTCGCGAAATGCCCCATGGGCGATCATTTCCTGCAGGTTCTTGTTCGAGGCCGCAACAAAACGCACGTCGAAACGGATGACCTTTGTGCTTCCGACCCTCTCGAACTCCTTCTCTTGAATGACTCTGAGGAGCTTCGCCTGCATGTTCACATCGAGAATGTCCACGTCGTCCAGAAACACCGTCCCTTTGTTGGCAATCTCCAGCTTTCCCAAGGTGGTGCTGCTCGCCCCGGTAAACGCGCCTTTGGTATG
This sequence comes from uncultured Desulfobacteraceae bacterium, assembly GCA_964455075.1. Lineage (GTDB taxonomy): Bacteria > Desulfobacterota > DSM-4660 > Desulfatiglandales > Desulfatiglandaceae > CAYVUX01. The sequence goes on from CAYVUX010000032.1 coordinate 8,574, forward strand.
TCCGAAAATCTCGCTCTCCATGAGATTAGGGGGAATGGCCGCACAGTTGATGACGACAAAAGGCTGACTCCTTCTCGGGCTGACGTTGTGAATGGCACGGGCCACCAATTCCTTGCCGGTACCGCTTTCGCCCTGTATCAAGACGGGTCCGTCACCGGCGCTTATGTCGGAGATAAAATCAAAGACCGCGCGCATTTTCCTGTCATTTCCGATCATCTTTTCAAATGGCTGGTACCGTTCCAGTTCCCTCCTGAGGTAGGTGACTTCCTTCACAAGCCGCCGCTTCTCCAGGGCGCGATCGATAACGGCCAGCACCTCATCGACCTCAAAAGGTTTGACCAGATACTCATAGGCGCCCAGTTTGATAGCCCGGACCGCCGTCTGGATCTCCTTGACTGCGGTGACCATGACAACTTCGGTGCCGGGTTCCATTTCCTTGAAGCGTTTGAGGAGTTCTATTCCGTCGATATCCGGCAATCGAATATCCAGCAAAACGAGATCGATGGCATTCGCCTTGAATATTTCAAAAGCCTCCGCTCCCGTCCCGGCAAGGCGCACATCGAAGTCGTCCTTGAGAACCATGTTGAGTGACTGACGAACTCCGTTTTCGTCATCCACCACCAGAATCGTGACGCTGCTGTCCATACGGCTCGACCCCAACCCTTCTTTTATGCTCCGTTCCCACGAAAAAATGGCCTATTAAGCATTTACTGTGCCAACCTGGTCCGAGGCCAACCCATCATGAAGAACTGGGCATATCCCATGGAATTTTCTAAAATATCTTACGTCTGTCCATTCAAGGGTTCGGCACCCCACAAAGACCGCCCAGGCTTTCCCTGGACAAATGCCCAACAATATGTGCATATATACACCGTTTTTTGTGCGTATGCAAACCTCCAAATGCATAAATTCGCCCCGTTTCCGGCCTGCAACGCGAATTTGGGCTGTTCCGGCACCGGCAGGGTTGCAAATACCGGGTTTTGAGGACCCGGAGAGCACTTCAGAGGGCCTTCAAGTCACTCTCAGGGCCGGAAAAAAGACCACGGAAAGCAAGGTTCTCTTCGGCATAGACTTTGAATCTCTTAAGCATTTGCACACAATTTCCTTCTTAAATCCCACGGAGGGCGAGCCATGAAACCTAAGCTGAGCAGCTTTCTTCAAACCCGATGGAATGTGATCCTCTATCAGACGCTGGGCTGGAAGATAGCCTTCTGGTATCTCATCGTGCTGGGGAGAATTTATTTTTATTTGAACCCGGAGGAAAAGGAGAAAATCGAGGAGGCTCTTGAGGCGGCGGTTTTGCCCTCCCGATGGTCCTTCGAACGATCCGAGATCAAGAAAAAAGTGTTCCGGGGAATTCTCGCCCACTATTACGAAAAGCTTTTTAACGCCTATGAGAACATTGAAGACCTGAAGCGGTTCTTTAACGAACGCATCGAGGCTGACTGCCTCTATAGGCTCGACACGGCGCTGGACAAGGGGAACGGGGTTCTTTTCGTAACCGCTCACTATGGCGGGGTGGAGTACATTCCCATATTCCTGGCCTACAAGGGATACCCCATATCGGTCATCGCCCGGTTTGCCACAGCCCGGCTCAGGGAGACCTTGTATAGGAGGACCGAACCCTTCGGGCTGAAGATTATCGATGCAGATGAGGAGAAAAATGTCATGGGATGCGTTTTGCGCGAACTCGGGGCGAACCGGATTGTCTTTACCGAGTGCGATGAAATCAAACAGTGGAGGCCTTCGCAAACAGAGAAGATGGTTTTTCTCAACAAACGGATCGGTGTGGACAGGACGCTCAACATTCTTCACAAGAGAAGCGGAGCCCAAGTCCTTTTCGGTGTATTGCATCGATTCAATCTCGGCCACTACAGACTCATTCTCGAAGACCCCCAGGAACGGAAATTTCTCCTCCAACAGTCTGCTTCGTCTTTGGCCGGCGCAATCCTCGCCTTGCTGGAGCAATATATTTACTCTTACCCGGAAGAATGGTATCAGTGGAAAAATTATGCGATCATTCTTGAGGACCCGGCGCCCCGGGAGACGGTCCGAGATAGAAAAAGGGCGGGGTCGAAAATCCCCTTGGAGCCGGGCGACCTGCACGCACCGCGTCCCGTTCGCTTCCCCGCGCCGGTTACGGAGGCATGGTCCCCGTCCGAGCTTTATGGAAGGGCCTCATAGGAGGCACCGTGGAAAAGGAATCCAGCTGCATCAACACAAAGGCGATCCTGGAGTACGTGAGGGCCCACACCCAGGGAGACATCTCCTTTCTTCTCCAGGATCTCCATCCGGAAATCGATGTCCTGGAAGATCCCGAAGGCTTTCTTCTGGATCCAAATAACTGGGTTTCATGCGCATTGATTTCCGAACTCTACAAAAGGGCCAAGACCGCGCTGAATGATGACATGGCACCCATGAAAATGGCCAAGTACGCCATCGAAAACGCGTCTCTCGGGTACATCCAGGAGATCTTTGTCAAGGCGTTCTGGTCTTACAAAATGGCCCTCAAGCACGCCCAGAAGATCAACGACAAATTCAACTTGAGCAAGACAGTCGAACTCGTCCGCATCAAAGGCAACGAAGGCATTGTCCGGCTGCACTGGGTCAAGAGCAAGGGGATGACCAAGGACCTCTGCTTATACAATCAGGGGCATTACATGAATATGCCGCAAATATGGGGAGGGCGTCCTCTGTCTCTCGTGGAGCGTTGCTGCGCCTTCGAAGGGGGCCCTTACTGCGAGTATCAACTGAGATGGCCTGCCAAGAATCGCTTCCACGAGATATTCTCCAGGTTTTTCGGTTCCAAGCGCGTCCTTATGCAGACCATCGAGGAGATGGAGGCGGGGAAGAAACTCATCGAGAGGAAGTACGAGGAAGTCAACAACCTCAATCTCCAGCTGAACTACAAGATACGCCAGCTCATCGCTCTGCAGGAAACCGGGAAGGCCATTCTCTCTGTGTTGGACCTGGATCAACTCCTCACGGTCATCATGAACCTTTTGGCCAATGTATGCCACATCCACCGCGCGGTCATCATGCTGGTCAACGAAGAAGAAAGGCGGCTCGAATATGTCCACGGAGCCGGCTTCAGCGGCGGGGTCCCGACAGAGGTCCGTGAATATCAAGTGCCCTTGGGCCGGGTAAGCAACATTCTGGCCAGGGTTGCCGATACAGGCCGTCCGGAGTACATCCCCGACGTGGGCCTCTCCGGGCTGCGAAAAGAGAATATCCTTCTTTTCTACGGCAAACCTTCATCGGTGTTCGTGGTCCCGCTGATTACCCGGTCCAAGGTGATCGGCGTCATCGCCACCGGAGCCGACAATGAGCACGGCGTAAGCCGGGAGACCCGGGAGACTCTCGAGGTCTTTTCCCCCCAGATCGCCATTGCCATCGAGAACGCGCGGCTTTACCGGAGGCTCCACGAGCAGATGGAGGAACTGCGAACGTCGCGGGCGCTGCTCAGCCGGGCCGAGAAGCTGACCTTCCTGGGGAACATGGCTGCAAGACTGGCTCACGAAATCAAGAATCCCATGACGGCCATCCGGACATTTATCGACATGCTTCCCCGGAAATTCGACGATGAGGAATTCCGGACCAAATTTCATGCCATCGCCCTGGAAGAGACCAAGAGGGTGAACAATCTCATTACAGAACTCCTGGATCTCGTTAAGACCAGGGAGCCCCACTTCGAATACGAGGATATCCATGCCCTCATTGACAAGATGCTCCTGCTGCTTTCTCCGACAAGCAATGCGAAAAAAATCCGCATCCTGCGGGATTTTGACCCCGATGTGAAACGGATCATGATTGACGCGGAGAAGATGAAACAGGTGATTCTGAACCTGCTGTCCAATGCCGTGGAATTCAGTCCCGAACAAGGGACCATAGAAATCAAGACCGAGCGCTGCGGAAAAGAGGGAAAACAAAAGGGGGTCCGGATCCAGATCAAGGACTACGGGAAGGGCATTCCCGAATCCAACATTGACAAGATCTTTGATCCTTACTTTACCACCAAGCACAAGAGCACGATTCACAGCGGTACGGGACTGGGCCTCTTCGTGGCGCACCGAAACGTTCAAGATCACGGAGGCAGCTTGGACGTGAAAAGCCGGGAAAACGAAGGGGCCACTTTCTATGTGGTATTGCCCGATGAGGCTCCCGAACGACCGGCTCAATCTGAACCGGAAGAGAGCGGATCACGGGGAGAAAGGCATGCAGTGCCGAACCCTTCCTGACGGGACAAGGCACCTCGTGGACCGCCGATGCCGCTTCGCGGGTTCCCTTATGCCCTTATCCCCCGGCAAAAGGGGAAAAAGACCTCTTCACTTCTCATCCTACGGCAGTGCAAGATGCAAATAGAAGAAGTCACCATATATCCGGTATCTCTTCCCTTTTCAGGGGAATTTTCTCACGCACGGAAAAAGGGGGCCTCCAGCCACAATGTTGTGGTGGAGGTCGTTGCAGAACAAGGGGAGGTCGTCGGTTTCGGCGAAGGGGCCCCCAGAACCTACGTTACCGGGGAAACCCAGGCAAGTGCTGCACGCCACATCAAAGAACTGGTGGAAAGCAGTAGCTTTCCGTGGGCGTTGGAGGACATCGGCTCTCTATGGGCTTTTGTGGACAGCCTTCCCACTGCTTCGCAAGGCAACGCGGCCCTTTGCGCCCTGGAGACGGCGTTCCTGGACGCGATAGGCCGCCGTGAAAAGAAGCCGATCATCCGGTACTTCTCAGACCGGTTCCTGGTCGATCGCATCCGCTACGGCGCCACAGTACCTCTCGGATCCAGGGAACGTGCCCTGCAGGTATGCCGGACCATCCGCAAGCTGGGTTTGCGCCAGATCCGGGTGAAGATGGGACCGGACTTCGTCCAAAACCAATCCCTGCTGGAGCTCGTCGGCGAAACCCTGGGAAGCGTTGATCTCAGAATCGACGTCAACGGCGCCTGGGACTTGCAGACTGCGTTGGAACATGTTCCACTAATCAGGGAATACCAAATCGGCGTAGTTGAGCAGCCGCTGAAGCCGGGTGATCCGGATATTCGCGTCCTTTGCGACGCCCTGGGGGAAGCCGGGACGATTCTGATGGCCGACGAGTCCGTATGCGGAGCAGAGGAGGCCGAGGAGCTTTTCCGTGAAGACTGCTACAAGATGGTCAACGTGAGGCTGTCCAAATGCGGCGGATTCCGCAGGTCTCTCCGGTTGATCGAGCGGCTGAGAACTCTTGGCATGACGTTTCAGGTTGGATGCCAATTGGGTGAGTCGGGGCTCCTCTCCGCTGCAGGCAGGGCCCTCGCCCTTCTCTGCGGGGACGCCCGCTATGTTGACGGATCTTATGATGCGTTTCTGCTCCGGAAAAACGTAACCCAAAACGATGTGGCATTCGGCCCGGGAGGAGAGGCTGCTCCTTTATGCGGCGACGGGCTGGGAGTGGAGGTGAACACTGAGGCGCTTCGGAGCCTTGCCGGCGCTCCCTTGCGATTGAGCAGTAAGGAGGTGAGATGATCGAAGGACGATCCCCCGAAGCGTCGGTTCGTTACGACCGGTGGAGAGACAACCACAGATCCGTACTGGCCGCGCTTCCGGGCAAAAGGGTGTTCGTGCTTTTCTCCGGAGGCAAGGATTCCTCCCTGGCCCTCACCCTCATGGCAAAGGCCGGGGAAGAATTCGGGTTCCCCCTGGAAGTGCATTCCGGTGCATTCCCGGTTCATCGATACACCCCGGAACAGATACGCTCCCTTGACGCGCACTGGAAGGAACAGGGGATAGACATCTCCTGGCACCGCATCGAAAAGACCGACAGCAGCCTGGAACACGCACCGAATCCGTGCATTGCGTGCCAGAGGCTTCGCAAGAAGGTGCTGCAACAAATCCTTACCGAGACCGTAGAGGATTGGAACAATCTTGTGCTGGTCACCAACTACAGCCTATGGGATCTCGTGAGCTACGCTCTGGAACATATCCTGGACGACGAGTTTTCCGGCGCTTCATCAAAGGCCCGGGGAAGAAGCGAGCGGTTTCTGGAGACGGGCCAGCGGTTCTATCCTGTTCTTCAAATGAAGGAAGGATACACGGTTTTCAGACCGCTCATCCGATACAACGGAAGCGAGATCCATCGAGCGGTCGTGGAAACAGGGACACCCCTTTTGTCCGTTCCCTGCAAATTCAAGGGATTCAGGCCAAAGCGGATTCTGGAACGCTGGTTTGTGCGGTCCTCAATTGTAAAATCCCAA
>CAYVUX010000033.1:0-1845 GCA_964455075.1 uncultured Desulfobacteraceae bacterium
TCGCGGGCTTTACTTCACTCAACGATTTTTTGCACCGTAGACACCTATCTTCGTTTTTGGAAATATCCGGTGCCCTTAAGTCCCTTGCTGTATTCATAAGGAAGCTCCTTGTTTATGCATTTTAAGGCGTATTGCAATCCCGCCCGATTACATGGGAATGACTCCCCACCGTGCGGCACCTCTTGTTGGTGACAATGGAGCGCTGGAGACGGATTTTTTTTCGCCTCTTTGGTTTCCTGCCCTCAAATAAAGGGGAATTTCCTTCAGAGTGGTTTTAGAGAAGAACAGGAGTGGTGGAAATTATCGCTGTGACGCCTTATGTTTCCAACATTCAGAAAACCTTGGAAATATACGAAAACCCATCAGCATCGCACGTCCCGAAAGAGTCCTACAAAGAACAATTTATAAACAATACAATTTAACAACGTAATTTTATTTGTCAAGCCGGAATATTCAAAAATTGCACAAATCGATGTGTGTCCCTCTGTCAACAACGCCCTTTCGAGGGATGCCTTTCGGGGCTGCCGGCAAACCCCTACTCCCGCTGGAGATTCCGTGGAACCCGCTTGCCCAAAGGTCACGTACACGAATCTCCCGCCCACGTTCTCGCTGGATAGGTTGCCGCTTACAGATTTGTAGCAACTTATTCCTTGAAATGCTACATTGTGGTATTATATTTTTAAAAAGGGGAGTGTTAATCACACCTCTTTCCTCCTTGTAGAGCCCCTGAAGTTTTCCCCCTTTTTGCACTTCAGGGGCTCGCAACTTTCCGCAGCCGCTTCCTGCAAATCCTATGGAAGCACGCACGCCGGATTCAGGTCTCTTCCATGCCGGCCCGTCAGAAGCCTTGCGCACGCCACGGTGCTCGAATGCAAGGGGTCCAAATGCCCAAAATGTTGTTTCACTTATCCCCTCATCTTTTTTGAATAAGCACCTTGATTTTCGTGCTTTTTCTTTAATCATACCTTTATTGGCTTCAGTTCCTTGGACGCTATTTCATCCAAAAATGATGGAGTGGAGACGGACAAGTGATGGATAAAACAGGTGATGGAATGAATAAGGAGTCAGCTGTAGCGGCCGACCCCTCGATTTTACTGGTGCGACCGCGGGACCCGAACCTGCGAGCTGCGGATTCCATGTCCGGAAAACACCGCATTCACACAGGGTTCGGGGACAAGTCTCCCATGAGGAAATCCAGTCCCAGTTTCTGAAGGGTCTCGGATGACGGGACGGTCGTGCGGATATCCCAGCCAAGGGTTTCCAGGAATTCCCGGCAAAGGGTTTCATGGTCCACCGTCACGTCGCGCACGTTTCCTTCCCGCAGCGGGGGGCGCCCCACGATCCGTCCGGGAAGCTTTCGCCGGAGGGGATTAATGCCCTCCCGCAGATTGAAGGCATGCCGCATGGTAAAGATGCGCAAACCCACCTTTTGAGCTTCATCCATATCCCAGCGCCACCCTGTCACGGCGGAAAGCTGCTCGGGGAGATACTGAACCGGATATGCCAAGTACCCGAAGAGACACAGGCCCGCGGCATTTACCGTTTCCACGAGGGAGACCAGCTTCAAGTGGTTTTCCGCATGCCCCGTGTACACGTACTTTTCGAGATCGGCCAGTTCCAGCCCGGGCGGAGTCAGCAACTCCCCTCCTTGCGTGTGGCGAGCCGGGGTCGCGGAGAGCATATAGGTGCTTGCAAGCCCGGGAATGAATTTCGGGTCATGAGCAGGGACTTCCTCCCCGTCCACATGAACAGCGTATTCGTCGCCGATCTTCCCGAAACTTTCCCACACAGCCCTTACGCCGTCTGCCAGGCGGGCGCCTTCGCCCTCACCATGAGCGATCCTGC
>CAYVUX010000033.1:1855-14599 GCA_964455075.1 uncultured Desulfobacteraceae bacterium
TTTCCACAATGGCTTCGGCGTTACCCCAGGTCATCTCCAACCCGTCCGTGTCATTCTTGGTGAGCAGACCCTTCTCATAACACTCGATCACATACCCAATGGTTGATCCGACAGATATGGTATCAAGACCCATGTCGTTACAAATTTCATTCGCCTTGACAATGGCCGCGAGGTCGTCATTTAAAAGGTTGGAACCGAACATGGCAAGGGTCTCGTACTCGGGTTTGTGGCCCACGCCCCCGTTCTGCTCCAGAGCGAACCGGCCGGTGTTTTGGGTCACTTTTCCACCACAGGCAATCGGGCAGTGCCAGCACGCGTAGGGCTTGTATCCTTCCAGCCCGACAACCGCCTCCCCGCTGAGACGTTTCGCCCTTTCCATCGGGAAATCCGTGGCCCCCGCTCCTCCCCAGTTCCTCACGGGCGCGTCCCCGGCCATCACGCTGTCATGTGTCGTCCCGCACGTCCCGTATTTGTTTAGGATCCGGTAAAACCCTGTGGGGCTTTTCAGAATTCTCTTTCGGAGATCCTTGATTCCCTTTTCGTCATGGACAGGAACCTCCATGCTGCCCTGCACCACCACCGCCTTGAGATTCTTTGCCCCCATCACAGCGCCCAGTCCGGAACGCCCGGCCGCTCTTTCCCTGTCGTTCATGATGCAGGCCATCAGGGACTTCCGCTCTCCCGCAGGCCCGATGGAGCACAACTGCACGTCTTTTCCGTGGCGCGCCTTGAGCCGGTCTTCCAATTCATTGACCCCGAGCCCCCACAGATCCGTCGCATCCAACAGCCGGGGCTTCCCATCACGTATAAGAAGATACACCGGCTTGGGAGCGATGCCCCCGAACAATACCCCGTCAAAGCCTGCAAATTTGAGATGGGGACCAAAATATCCCCCACAGTTGGCATCGCCCCATCCGCCGGTCTTCGGTGACTTGCCGACCGCCACAAAACGTGAGCCTATTACAGCGGGTGTTCCGGTAAGCGGTCCCGTCATGAACCCGAGAATGTTCTGAGGGCCAAGGGGTTCTGCTCCCTTGGGGATGCGGCCGTAAAGGATCCTGCTTGCCAGGCCGTATCCCCCCAAGAAATCTTTACACAACTCCTCGGCCGGCGGTTCATGATGCATGTGGCCGCTCGAAAGGTCCACGCTCAGAATCTTCCCCATATACCCGTTTGCCATGATTGTCCCCCCCGTCCGACTGTCAGGGCCATCGGCCGTGGATCCGGCATCCCAAGAGACGGCCCGATCCCCTGAAATTCCTAAAACAGGCTACCCTCCCGACAGGAAGGGTATCACATAAACCTCGTCCCCTTCGTTGACCAGGGTGTCGGTCCCCTGCCTGTACCGCACGTGCCCCCGATTGACAAATACGTTGAGAGAAGGCCGGTTGAGGTCTCCCCTTTCCATCCGCTTCGAAAACAGGTCGGGGCGTGCATCGAACGCCGTCTCCAACACCTTGGAAACCGTGACCCGTTCACCCTCAGCAAAACGCAGCCACTCCACATCGCTTCCGAATGAAAACTTCACACGCACGGAATCCTCCCCTTGGCCTCTCCCGCCCTCACCTCCTGTATGTATTTTGTCCCAAAGAAAGGCCTCGTTTCAACCCCGTAAGCGTACGGGAGAGGAAAAAAAGGATCATCCGGTTTTCGCGAACCTATATCTTGAAAGGCCAAAAATGAGAAATCGTGGCATTCTGATTTTGGCCTGAGGGTTCACTCCGCCATTCCGGATGAACCAAAAGGAATTTGACTGCGAGGCACCCGTTGGAGAGTGGTTTGAGCATACGCCGTGAACCTGGACAACCGCGGCCGGGCGTCGGTTGTATCCCCTTGAACAAAAGTGTATACTCGCAGCGTAGCAGGATTTTGTCGACGCATCTCCTCGCCTGCCGAAATACGTTTCCGACAAATTCTGCACGGATTCCCGACGGAACAAAGGCCCTGCCTGGGGGCGCATAGCATGTGGGGACTTGGACGTCCCCGGAAAAATTCTTGCCGCACAGTGCCTTTTAGCATGCAACGGTCATGAACGCACGAAAATCACAACCGAGATGGTGGGTTCGGGTGCCGCCCTGGGTTATCCTGGGGGCGGTTGCTGTGCTTTTCCCGGTTTTTTTGTTCATGACCCTGGATTCCATAAACCGGCACAGGCAGACCACCACCCAGCTCCTCGCAGAAAAGGGCGCCGCCCTGATCCGCTCTTTCGAGGCCGGCACGCGAACCGGGATGATGGGGATGATGGGCATGCACAGGGGAAACTTCCAACTCCAGAGGCTGCTGACGGAGACCGCCCAGCAGCCGGACATTGTGCATCTCCTCATTACAGACCCCTCCGGAACCGTACTTGCCCACAACAACCCGGCCGAAAAAGGAACCCGTTATGGAGAAGATCTGGATTTGGCGCGTATCGCGGAGGATAAGAATCTCAACTGGAGGATGAAAACCGACATTCACGGACGTGAAATCTTCGAGGTGTTCCGAAAATTCTCGCCTGTTCCGGGCGGCCCTGACCGGTGGCGCGGGGGCATGATGCGAGACATGTGGCGCCGATGGGGCGTAGATCCCGAGCGGCTGCAAGACTTATCCATCCAGATCATTTTCGTGGGGCTCGACACCACCACTGTGCAAGCCGCGCAATCAGAGGACCTGCGGCACTCGGTGGTCATGGCCTTTTTTCTTCTGCTCATCGCTTTTGCGGGCATTGTCTCCCTTTTCCTCGCGGAGGCATACCGCGCCGCAAGAAGCTCCCTTACGCGCGTCAAAGCACTTTCCGACAACGTTGTCAAAAACATGCCCATGGGTCTGGTCACGGTGGACACCGACGGAAAAATCGCTTCCATCAACCAGGCGGCTGAACACGTCCTGCAGTTGGCCCCCGGGAAGAGCATCCATGGACACCATGAAGAGGTGCTTCCCGGAGCATTATCCCAATTTATGCGGGATCTCACGAAACACGGCGGTCTCATGGAACGGGAAATGGAATGCCCGGTCGGGGAGGGCGACACGGGTGTGCACGTCCCCCTGGAGGCGATCGGAACTCCCCTGGAAGATGAGAACGGCGTTCTGCTGGGCCACATGGTGCTTTTCAGGGACCTCACGCAAATACAGCGCTTGAAAGAGGAGATGGCCAGAAGCCGCCGCCTTGCAGCCGTTGGGAGGCTGGCGGCCGGAGTCGCCCACGAAGTGCGGAATCCTTTGAGTTCCATCAAAGGATTTGCCACATATTTCAAGGAGAGGTATGGGGACATCCCGGAGGATCAAAAGACCGCAGAGATCATGATCCAAGAGGTGGAGCGTCTGAATCGTGTTATCAGCCAGCTTCTGGAATTTGCAAGACCGCTCTCCCTCAGAAAGGAGCATGTCCTGATGGATACCATCATTGAGGATACCCTCAAAATGGTGGAAGGCGATGCGCGCGAAAAAGGAGTTCGCCTCAACTTCGCAAGGAGCTCTGAGAACCTTCGGGTGCCTATCGATCCGGACCGGTTCAAACAGGTTCTCCTGAACCTCTACCTGAATGCCCTGGAAGCAACCGGGAAAGGAGGCGTCCTGGAGGTGCGGACAAGCAAGTCCGATGACGGTCGGCAGGCGCAGATCATCATTCGGGATACAGGTACAGGCATAAAGGAGGAGGACCTTGCGCACGTTTTCGACCCTTATTTCACGTCCAAGTCTTCCGGCACGGGACTGGGACTGGCCATCGTCCACAAGATCGTGGAGGCCCACGGCGGTGAGGTCACTTTAAAGAGCCGGGAGGGCGAGGGTACGACCGTCTTGCTGTCGCTCCCCTTGCCGGGGAGTGCCTGATCCATGACTCCGAAACCCTCTGTCCTGGTAGTTGATGACGACACGGGCCACCGGACGATGCTCCGAACTCTTCTTGCAGGATGGGGTTACGAAGTCACGGAGGCGGACGATGGGGAGCGTGCCATCGAACAGGTCCACCTGCGTCCGTTCGATATCATCCTCATGGACATTCGGATGGTCAACGTATCGGGACTGGAAGCCTTGACCGAAATCAAGTCCTACAATCCCGCCATACCCGTGATCATCATGACGGCCTACTCTTCGGTGGAGACGGCGGTCGAGGCCCTCAAAACAGGTGCGTACGACTATCTCACCAAGCCACTGGATTTTGACGAGCTCCGTCTTGCCATGGAACGGGCCATGGACCACAGCCAACTCAAGGAGGAAAACCGTCGTCTGCGCGAAAGCCTTGGAGGACAATTCGACCGCAGGAACCTCATCGGCCGAAGCCCGGCCATGGAGAAGCTTCTGGAGACCGTGGCCCAGGTTGCTCCTACCGAAGCCACGGTCCTTATTTCCGGGGAGTCGGGAACCGGAAAAGAACTCATCGCAGGGGCAATTCACTTCAACAGCTCGAGGAAGGAAGGACCTTTTGTCAAGGTCAACTGTGCCGCCATTACGGAAACACTTCTCGAATCGGAACTTTTCGGACATGAAAAGGGGGCCTTTACCGGCGCCCACAGAAGAAAGGAAGGCCGGTTCAGACAGGCACACACGGGGTCCCTTTTCCTGGACGAAGTCAGCGAAATGTCCTTGGCCATGCAAACAAAATTCCTTCGCGTGCTTCAGGAACGCGAATTTACCCGGGTGGGCGGAGAAGAATCCGTGTCCGTTGACGTAAGAATCATTGCCGCTACAAACAAGGACCTAATGACGGAAATCGAATCCAGAAGATTTCGCGAAGACCTCTTCTACAGGCTGAACGTGGTGGCCCTCCACGTGCCGCCGCTCAGGGACAGGCCGGAGGACATCCCCCTGCTTGCGCAGCACTTCCTGGAAGAATTCACCGAAAAGAACAACCGGGCGGTGAAAGGATTCGCCCCACAGGCCATGGACAGACTCCTCAAGTACCAATGGCCCGGCAACGTCCGCGAACTCATGAACGCGGTGGAACGCATGGTGGTCCTCTCCGGATCGGAGTACCTGCACGAAGAGGACTTGCCTGCCCCAATCAGGGAGATTGCCCCTCAGGGGGAGGAAGTCTCCGGGCCTGTAGAAAGACTTGCCGATGTTCCCCTGGAGGAGGTGGAGAAGGAAGCCATCCTCAACACCTTGAAATCAACGGGCGGTAACAAGAGCGAGGCGGCCAGGCGGTTGGGAATCACCCGGAAGACGCTCCACAAGAAGCTGAAACAGTATGAAGAAGCGGACTGACCGGAAGCCTGAGCAATTTTTTCGAGCTGCAGAAAAAGCCTATGCCGCCGACCAGCTTCACCCTACCCTTCGAACCGCTCCGGATGCCACCGTGCCATATGATCCGCATGGGTCTTCAAGTAGGCGCCCGGCTTGTAAAAGGTGTGCACCGCGTCTCCAGGAGCCTCTTGGTGTTTGGTCCATCATTTTCCGGTTTCCTGCCTTTAGGAATAGGTTCAAGCCTGTATTCCGACCCTCGGGTCCTGGTATGCTTCGGGAAAAATTCGGGTAGTATGTAGAAAGGACCAACAGATTCGCCCGTGTGGAGGCAAATGACCCATCGATCGTCCTTTCTGTTGGCGAGGCCTCCGAAAGATCGGTGAAAGGAATGATTCTTTGAAAGCGTGCCCTATGGAAGAGATCGGAGAAGGAAGGGGCATTTCACCGGAATGTACAGGCACACCGACGGCCTGCCGAAAAAGTTCCCCGGCCGGGAGCAACTTCTTCAGACGACATGGGGTTCTCGAAAGCGGCCCTACGGAGAGGAAAGTGGCAGGAGACCGGCTGACTAGAGCCTTATTGGCGGCTGTGGGGTCCCTCCCGTCCGGTTACGGCGATCAAGACCACAATGCTCATCACGATTCCGCAGGATACCAAGGTCAGGGCAATGAACACGGCCTCGAGCGACCAGGCCTGTTTGATCCAGCCCACCACGTGCACACCGAGGGCTCCCACTCCGAATGTCAGAATAAACTTCGTTCCGTACGCGCTGTGCCTCAGTCTTTCGGGCGTCAGCGTGGCCACCAGCGTGTTCTCCATGGGCTGCATTCCCAGGAGAAAAAGCATATACCCGATCCCCACAAACAAAAGCGCCGTATCGGTTGCATAGGCCATCAACAGGGCCATGGGCAGGGCAAGGAAATGGAACGCCAGGTAGCCCCGGCGGGGATCGAATCGTTCCGCCAGCCGGCCGCCCAAATACTGCCCTGCAACTCCCACCAGGAAAATCAGCGATGTAATCGCCGTTGCCGCAACGTTCTTGGAGGCCAGAACTCCTTTGAGTCCCCCCAGTAGTTCGAAAAGCCCTCCGCTTCTGAGCTCGATGTAAGAGGGAAGAATCACGGTGGCGCCGCGGTAGGCAACTCCTCCCAGCATCATGCACACGCAAAGCACCGCAAATGCCAATGCGTGGTCCTTTCCTGATGCGGACGCGGTTCCCGGTTTCCTTGCCGGCTCCCTCGACGGCCATACCACCATGATCGCCGCCCCCAGGAGATTGAGCATGCCCACGGCCACGTAGGCGGCCCGGGCGCCGAACTGGTAGTTGATGAGACCGGCAAGAATGGGGGCGGCCGCAAGCCCTGCGTTCCCGGCCATGCCGTTGTACCCGAGGGCCACGCTCATGCGGGAGATCCCGCGGGAGATGAGGCCGAGCCCCGCGGGGTGGTAGATGCCCGAGAAAAGGCCCAGCCCTGCGAGAGCCATGGAAAAAATTCCGGGGAAATCCATGAACACAGCCGCGGCGAGGGCCGAAGCGCCGGCCCCCAGATAAAACAGAAGGAGCAGCGGCTTGGCCCCGTGCCTGTCCGTGAGAAGCCCCCACGGCAAGGCAGTCAGCCCGAAAAGGAGATACATCCAGAACGAAAGGGCGATGACCGCACCGATTTCCAATCCGAACCTCTCGCCAAGGGGGATGACCAGGGCCGGAAACGTGAGCATGTTGAAGTGGCTCATGAAATGCCCAAAGGACGTGGTCACGAGGATTTTTTTTTCATTATCATTCACAGCCGCGCTCCATGAATTCCAGCCCGGCGCGCCGGCCTACCGCCCAAGGGCCGGGAGTCTTTCGGCCACAACCGGGAAAAAAAGGCGAGTCCATTGTTTTCGCATTTTTCCACAGGAGCGCCTGTGCCCCTCCAGAAAGGCGGGCAACCCAACCGGAGGAGGAAAAAGCTTTTGATGCACAACTCCTCGAACATTTGCCCAAACTCCCATGTCAACCATTCTTCGCCCGCTCCAAACAGCAGGGCGAATCCCCGGTTTTTCGGCCGGGGCAGCCATCGCTCGAGCTGGGTACTTATAAGAAGCAGGCACGGATCATGTCAAGCCGCAAACGCTCCTCCCGGTCGCCTGTCAAGATCTCACGGGCTCTCCCTGCCATGGTCTGTCTCAAGGAATGCGAGCCGCCCGGAATTCCCTGCAAGGCATCGTCTTCCCATGGGAACGCATTGTGTTTTTCTTCGAGAAATGGTTTAATCCGGGCAAATTATGCCGCCCGCCGGGGAGGCCCTTCCGCCCCCGCCGGCATTGGGGCTCCAAATTATTTGCTGCGGGGAGAACACCTTTTGAGGAGGAAAAAGGATCAAATGCACGTGGAAGGACTCGGCCGGATTCTGCTTTTCGTGCTTGGCAGAAAGCCGGATGAGTTCGGCCTCGTGCCCGATCCCGAAGGCTACGTCGCCTACAAGGAGCTCCTCAAAGCCCTTCACGAGGAGCCGGGTTGGAGCCACGTGCGTCGATCCCACATCAACGAGCTCCTCATGGGGAAGCACAGGGCCCTGTTTGATGCGGACGATCACCGAATCCGTGCGATTGATCGACACTGGCGTGTTGCGGGGGAGACGTCGGCAAATCTCCGGGAAGTGCCCAAGATCCTGTACACCCCTGTGAGAACCCGGGCGCACCCGGCTGTGCTCGAGCGGGGCCTTCACTCCAGGGAAACCGCACCCATTGTCCTTTCGGCGGACAAAGAGATGGCCATGAGAATTGGAAAGCGCCGGGATCAGCGTCCGGTCTTGGTCGAGGTCTTGGCCGAGGCGGCCGGGGAAGGCGGGATATCCTTTTTCCCTTTCGGCATGCTTTTTTTGGGGACTCATATCCCGGCGATGTTTATCAGCGGACCCCCTGCGCCCAAGGAACTCCTCAAAAAGGAGTCCCCACGGGGCATCAAAGAAAAGGCGGAGCCGCCCCCCAATTTGCCCGGCGGCACGTTTCCTCTCGAGTGGCAACCGGAAAGCGGCCCACGGGGACGCGGAAAAGGAAGGAAACGCAAAGGATGGAAAGAAGAAGCAAGGAGCCTCAGAAAAGGGAAAAGGAGATGAACACCGAAAGCGATTCCTTGAAAGCGTTTTTCTACCCCCGGAATGTGGTGGTCATCGGTGTATCAGCGGATCCGGGGAACCTTGGGAAGAATATCGTGGACAACATGCTGACTTTCGGTTACCAGGGCGAAATCCTTTCCGTGGGCCTTCGAAAAGGGGTTGTTTTCGGCCAGAGGATCCATCAGTCCGTAAATGAGATCGATCATCCGGTTGACCTTGCCGTAATACTCACACCGGCCAAGACCATCCCTCCCATTCTCGAACAGTGCGGAAAGAAAGGGATCACCCGCGTGGTCATCGAGTCCGGGGGTTTTTCCGAGATGGGCGAAGAGGCTGTGCCCCTCGAAGAGGAATGTCTCCGGGCAGCCGAACAATACGGGATTCGCTTTATCGGTCCGAACGGCATCGGGGTCACAAACATGGAGAACGGGCTGGCCCTTCCGTTCATGCTCCTCCGAAAGGATCTGTCCGTGGGACCCGTGTCCATTCTGGCGCAGAGCGGCGGCGTGGGGCTGAGCTATCTCAGCTTCCTGGCCGAAGAGAACATCGGCCTCAACAAGTTCGTTTCCATGGGGAACAAGCTGAACGTGGACGAAAACGACCTTCTTTCCTACCTGATCCAAGATCCGGGCACAGAGATTATCCTGCTGTATCTGGAGGGCTTTACCAATGCACGCCGGTTCATGGAGATCGCCTCACGCTCTACCAAGCCGATCCTGGTCCACAAATCCAATCGATTCATGGCCAGCGCCCGGATCGCGCACTCCCACACAGCGGCCTTGTTTGCGGACGATACGCTGGTGGACCATGCCATGGAGCAGGCGGGGTGCGTCCGGGTCAACACGATGGACGATGCGCTGGACAACATAAAGAGCCTTACGCTTCCGCCCCTCAGGGGAAGCCGCCTGGCCGTGGTGTCCCGATCCGGAGGTCATGCGGTGATTGCCGCGGACGCGTGCGGACACTATGGATTCGACCTTCCTCCGTTTCCAGAGGAATTCCTCCGAAAGATCGAGAGCCGCTTTCGCGCGAACGTCATTCGTTTGCAGAACCCTCTGGACCTGGGCGACCTCTTTGATCTCTCCGTTTACGAGAACATCGTAGAGGAGATGCTCAAGAGGGAGGATGTGGACGGGCTGCTTTTGGGACACGGATACAGGCGAGGCTACCAGCAGGACGACTCCCGGGCCTTGATCAGAAAAGTCGGGGATTTGGTGGAAAAATACCGGAAGCCCGTGGCCGTTGTGATCTTTGCCGAAGCAGTGGAAATCGACTACCTCAAAAGGCACTCTTCGATTCCCATCTTCACAGCCCCCGAAAACGCTATGCGGGCGTTTCATCTATCGCATCGATGGGCCATGAGGGAAACGAACGCCTTTGCACATCAGCCGGAGATTTCAGAGCCTCCCGCTCCAGCAAAAAGGCTTCTCCAGGAGGATCGAGACCGAGACCACCTCCTTCTTGGGGAATCCATCGACCTGATACGAGCTTACGGATTTTCCACGCCGGACTATCGCCTTGCCCGAAGTCCCGAAGAGGCTGTTCAGGGATGGGAGGCGCTGGAGCATCCGGTCGCCATGAAACTCAACCGGCCCCACGTCTCGCACAAAACCGACAAGGGATTTGTGCAGCTCGATTTGAAAAGCCCCGAAGACGTGGTGCGCACCTTCGAAGATTTCAGGGAAAGAAGCGACGGGGAGCCTCTTGAAGTCATGCTTCAGCCCATGGTCCATAGGGGAACGGAGGTGATCCTGGGAGGAAGGCAGGATGAGGTTTTCGGCCCCGTCATCCTATTCGGTCTCGGAGGCGTATTCGTGGAGGCACTGGGGGACGTTATCTGGCGGGTAGCTCCCATAGCACCGGCGGAGGCTCGATCCGTGATCTATCAAATCCGGGGCAGGAAACTTCTTACCGGGACGAGGGGACAGAGCCCCTCCGACCTGGACGCCCTGGAAAGCATGCTCATGCGGATTTCCGCAATGCTTGTGAATCACCCCGAGATACGGGAAATCGACATCAATCCGGTCCGGGTGGGCCGCGAAAAAGATGGCGCGTACGCCCTGGATGCCAGGGTTATCCTGCAGCCCGGACCTTGACGACAGAGCCGCAGACCTTTCCCCGGCTCAATCTTTCGGCCTTTACAGGAAGAAAGCGGCCCTGTTCCAACCGTTCGGCCCGGAAGAACATGGGCAGATAGTTGTCGCTGGTCCCTGTTGCCAACCCCTTCCCTTCCGAATGCCACCCCTCTACCAGCACCTCATGGGTCTTCGCCACAGACCTCTCGAGAAACCGAGACCACTTCTCTTTCCCGAGCTTCCTGAGTTCGAAGGCCCTCTCCTTCACCAACTGCGCACCATGCCTTCCTTTGAGCGCCATCGCGGGAGTTCCATTCCTCGGAGAGAAAGGAAAAACATGCAGATAGGAAACGGGCAATTCCCGTATGAGCGCAAGGGTGTTCCTGTGCGCCCCGACCGATTCTCCGGGAAATCCTGCCATCACGTCAACCCCGACGGCCCCTTCGGGCACGGATGCGTGAATGCTCCGGATGAGTCGGACAAAATCTTCCGCCCTGTACGACCTGTTCATCCGCTCCAGGACCGTGTTGTCACCGCTCTGAAGAGGGATGTGGAAGTGTCGGCAAATCCATTCCCTGGATGCGACCATTTCAATGAGTTCTCTGTCAACCTCGCCGGGTTCAAGAGAACTCAGCCGGACGCGCATTGGAAACCCCTGCATCCCTATTTCCCGAAGGAGTCTGTTCAGATCGGCTCCGGTGGCAAGATCCACCCCGTACTTGCCCAGGTGAATGCCGCTGAGCACTACTTCTCTAAACCCCTGGGTTGCATACCCTTCCAGAGCAGAGATCACGCTGGGAATGGGAAGACTCCGATAGGGCCCTCTCGCATACGGAACAATGCAATAGCTGCAAAAGGACTCACAACCGTCCTGGATTTTCAAATACGCCCGGGTTCGGCCCGGAAACCGGTGAACCTGCAGGAACTCGAACGGGATCCCCGGGTAAAAGGACGAACGAACCGGGCGGTTGCCTTTATCCCCCTCGTCCGGGCGGCTTATCCGCCTCACAAGGCTGCCCTTCTCGACATTTCCCGCGACAAAGTCGAGTCCCCAGATCACCTCGAGTTCCCCGGGAAAGACCTGCCCATAGCATCCGACTGCGGCAACGCTTCCTTCCGGGTTTTCCCGAATCGCCTTCCGAATTGCCTGTCTTGACTGGTGCGCAGCCTTCTGCGTAACAATGCAGGTGTTCACCACGCAAAATTGGGCTTTTTCTTCTCCCTCGGCTTCCAACCACCCGGCGCGTTCAAGCATTTCCTTGAAAAAGGCGGACTCATACTGATTCACCTTGCATCCGAGAGTAATGACCTTGTATCGCTTGCCTTTTTTCTGCATAGGATCCGCTGATATGTTCGACCGGAAGACTTGTCGTCCCGGGGTCGTCAGGGGGCCGCAGGCTGCCCGGCGCAGACCTCCTGGTTCCGGAGTATCCAACCGCCACCCAAAACCCGATCCCCGTCGTAGCATACGAGTGCTTGACCCGGCGTGAGCGCCCACTGCGGCTCATCGAAAACAAATCTCACCCTGGTCCGGGATATCTCCTCGAGCTTGCCCGGAGACGGCCTGTTGCGATAACGGACTTGGGCGGACGCCCTGATCTCCCGCTCCCGAGGGGCACCCGAGGTCCAGTGGAACCCCTCCGCCTCCACGCTCCGCTCGTACAGTTCCTCCCTTCTTCCCACGACCACCTCATTGGCCCCGGGTCGAATCTGCATGACATAATAAGGCCGCGAAGAGGCAATCCCAAGGCCCCGGCGCTGTCCAATGGTATAGCGGTGAACCCCACGGTGAACACCCAGAAGCTCTCCGGATTGGTTCACGATGTTCCCGGTTTCCAACAAGGCCCCGTCTTTCCGGGCCTCTATCAGCGCCCGGTAGTCTTTCCCATCCAGGAAACAAATTTCCCGGCTCTCGGGTGCGGTATGCGCGGACAGCCCCATCTTGCGGACCTGCTCCCGGACCCGGGTCTTTTTCCACTCGCCCAGAGGAAAAAGGACTCTCTGGAGGAACACCTGGCTCACCCTGTGAAGGAAATAGGACTGTTCCTTTGTTCTGTCCTTTCCTCTCAACAGGAAAACCGGGCCGGCCGATGCGGACTCCCCTGTCCGTGCGTAATGACCGGTGGCCAGACGTACAATACCCGCCTCGTCGGCAGCCCGGGCAAGCCAAAAGAACTTGACGGCCTCGTTGCACCGTACACAGGGATTGGGAGTCAGCCCCTTCAGGTAGTCCCTCGCAAACGGACGGATAATCGCGGCTCGGAAGTCTTCCGAGATGTCCCGAACGTGAAAGGGGATTTCCAGCCGGCGGGCGATCATCCGTGCCCGCTCTTGCCTAATTTCGGCGCCCGAACCCGCGCTCGGAATCAGGAAATGGACCGCATGGACGTCCCACCCGGACTCCT